>JBEKGQ010000712.1:0-6596 GCA_050012715.1 Polyangiaceae bacterium | reverse complement strand
GCGGGCGGATAGATGTACGTGTTCCGCACCATGAACTCTTTGAGGACGTCGTTCTGGATCGTCCCGGCGAGCTTCTCCGGCGCGACGCCCTGCTCCTCGGCCGCGACGACGTAGAGCGCGAGGACGGGGAGGACCGCGCCGTTCATCGTCATCGACACGCTCATCCGGTCGAGCGGGATGCCGTCGAAGAGCAGCCGCATGTCGAGGATGGAGTCGATGGCGACGCCGGCCATCCCCACGTCCCCCGCGACGCGCGGGTGATCGCTGTCGTACCCGCGGTGCGTGGCGAGATCGAAGGCGATGGAGAGGCCCATCTGCCCCGCGGCGAGGTTGCGGCGGTAGAACGCGTTCGACTCCTCGGCGGTCGAGAAGCCGGCGTACTGGCGCACGGTCCACGGCTTCTGGACGTACATCGTCGGGTACGGGCCGCGGACGAAGGGCGGAAAGCCCGGCAGCGTCCCGAGGTGGGCGAGGCCCTCGAGGTCCCGCGCCGTGTAGAGCCGCTGGTGCGGGATGCCCTCGGGGGTCTCCCACGGATCGTCGGCGATCGCCGGGGGCGGAACGTCGTCGCCGAGCACGACGTCGTCGTACGCGAGCGAGGCGAAATCCGGGCGAGCGCGCGTCACGGCCGCCCCTCGGCTGCTTCGAGCAGCGGGGCGAGCGTCGCGACGACGTCGCCGCCGAGGAAGAGAAAGCCATCGACGCCGGCCTCGCGCAGCTCGCCCTCGAGGGCGCCTGGGCGCCCCGCCAGAAGGACGTGCCGGCACCCCTCGTCACGAAGGACTCGCGCGCGCGCGGCGGCCTCGGCCGCGTAGCGCTCGTCGCTCCCGCAGAGACACGCGATCGCGCCGCGTCTCGCCGGCTCGTCCGCCCCGAGCTCGCGCGCGCGCAGGCCGCCGGCCGCGAAGAACGTCGTGGCGAAGCCGACGCGGGCGCGAGACTCGGCGAACGGCCCGAGCGTCGCGAGGAGCACCTCCGTCGCCTCCCCAGGCAACGCGTCGGCGCGTTCGCGCAGCGCCTCGAACGCCGCGTCGTCCCGGAGCGCCGCCGCTTCGTCGTCGCGCGGTCGACCGGGAAGGACCTCGTCCAGGTTCGCGAACTCGGATACGCCCAGAACCGGGAGCTTGCGTCTCGCGATCGCGTCACGTCGCGTCCGTCGTGTCGCGTGGATGCGCTCCTCCACGAAGCCGGTCGCGAGCGCCTTCGCGAGGCCACCGACGCCCTCGATGGCGCGGAAGCGTGTCCAGGCCTCGCGGGCGATCGAGTCCGTGAGCGAGTCCAGGTAGTAGGAGCCCGCGCCCGGATCGACGACCCGGCCCAGCGCGCTCTCCTCGCGCAGCACGTGTCCGGTGTTGCGGGCCAGGCGGCGCCCGAGCGCCGAGAGGGGCGACAGCGCGTCGTCGAAGGGCAGGGGAGTCACGAGGTCGGCCCCGCCGAGCACCGCGGCGAAGAGCTGCGTGGTGACCCGGAGCATGTTCACCCACGGGTCGCGCGCGGCGATCGTCCGGGGCGACGCGACGGCGTGGATCGTGAGCGCGGTCGACGGAGCCCCCCACGCGGCGAGCATCTTGCGGTGCGTGAGCCGGAGCGCGCGAAGCTTGGACAGCTCGACGAACGTGTCCCGACCCGCCCCTACGCGTACGAGGAGCGGCCGCGGGCCGGCGGTCAGCCGCTCGACCGCGGCCGACAGCGCGAGGGCAATCTCGTCGCAGGCGTCTGCCCCCTGCGCGTGGAACGGCAGGGCCGACACCAGCCACGAGGCCGTCTCCCCCACGACGCACTCGCGCTCGCCCGCCTCGTCGATCACCGCGATCGCGTGCGCCGAGCGCCCCGCGGGGAGCGCGCCCGCCGCGGCGCGCGGAAGCCAGATCGCGTCCGCTCCGCCTTCGAGATCGTCGAGCACCGCCGCCTCGATGGCATCGGGCCCGTGCCGCACGCAGATCCGGAACGGAGCGCCGTCTCCCAGCACGCGCGGGAGGTGGGGCGCCTCGGTGTAGAGCGGCGCGATCGCGATGCCCTCGAGGGTCTGGTGCACGAGCGCCTTGTCGAACGGCTTGCCCGCGAGCTCCTTCTCGACCTGCGCGCGCCACGCCGCGAGCGTCACCGGTGCGAACGTCATCGCCTCCTCACATGTTGCGCCGGTACTGACCACCGACCTGGTAGAGGGCGCGCGAGAGCTGCCCGAGCGTGCACACCTTGCAGGCTTCCATGAGCGCGGCGAAGACGTTCTGCCCGTCGAGCGCCGCGCGCTTGACGACCGCGAGCGCGCCCTCCGACGCTCGCTCGTTCCGCTTCCAGAACGCGTCGCGCGAGGCGATGGCGTAGTCCTTCTCCTCCGTCGTCGCGCGGATGACCTCCGGCGGCGCCACCGTCGGCGAGCCCTTCGGGTCCAGGAAGGTGTTCACCCCGACGATCGGCAAGGAACCGTCGTGCTTCATCGTCTCGTAGTAGAGCGACTCCTCCTGGATCTTCGACCGCTGGTACATGCGCTCCATCGCGCCCAGCACGCCGCCACGCTCGGAGATCGCACGGAACTCCGCGAGCACCGCCGCCTCGACGAGGTCGGTCAGCTCCTCGACGACGAACGAACCCTGGGTGGGATTCTCGTTCTTCGAGAGGCCGAACTCCTTCGTGATGATGAGCTGGATGGCGAGCGCGCGCCGCACGCTCGCCTCGGTCGGCGTGGTGATCGCCTCGTCGTACGCGTTCGTGTGGAGCGAGTTGCAGTTGTCCTGGAGCGCGAGGAGCGCCTGGAGCGTCGTGCGGATGTCGTTGAACGCGATCTCCTGGGCGTGGAGCGATCGCCCCGACGTCTGGATGTGGTACTTGAGCTTCTGCGAGCGCTCGTTGGCGCCGTACTTGTCGCGCATCGTCCGCGCCCAGATGCGCCGGGCCACGCGGCCGATGACGGTGTACTCCGGGTCCATCCCGTTCGAGAAGAAGAACGACAGGTTCGGCGCGAAGTCGTCGATGTGCATCCCGCGCGACAGGTAGTACTCGACGAACGTGAACCCGTTGGACAGCGTGAACGCGAGCTGGGACAGCGGGTTCGCCCCGGCCTCGGCGATGTGGTAGCCGCTGATCGAGACCGAGTAGAAGTTCCGGACCTTCTTCTCGATGAAGTACTGCTGGATGTCGCCCATGAGGCGGAGGGCGAACTCGGTCGAGAAGATGCACGTGTTCTGCGCCTGATCCTCCTTGAGGATGTCCGCCTGGACGGTGCCGCGCACGTGCCCCAGCGTACTCGCGCGGATCCTCTCGTACGTCTCGCGGGGCAGCACCTCGTCACCCGACACGCCGAGGAGGAGCAGCCCGAGCCCGTCGTTGCCCTCGGGGATCGCGCCCTGATAGCTCGGCCGGGGGACGCCGCGCTCCGCGTAGATCGCCTCGATCCTCCGCGTGACCTCGTCGGCCTTCCCTTGCGCCCGGATCCACTTCTCGCAGGCCTGATCGATCGCGGCGTTGAGGAAGAACCCGAGCAGCATCGGCGCGGGGCCGTTGATCGTCATCGACACGCTCGTCGCCGGATCGGCGAGGTCGAAGCCCGAGTAGAGCTTCTTCGCGTCGTCGACGCTGGCGATCGATACGCCCGAGTTGCCGACTTTGCCGTAGATGTCCGGACGGCGATCCGGGTCCTCCCCGTAGAGCGTGACGGAGTCGAACGCGGTCGAGAGGCGCTTCGCCGGTAGGCCGCGCGACACGTAGTGGAACCGCCGGTTCGTCCGCTCCGGGCCGCCCTCGCCGGCGAACATCCGCGCCGGGTCCTCGTTCTCGCGCTTCAGCGGGAAGACCCCGGCGGTGAACGCCTTCGAGGTCTCGGTAGAGCGCGTCGAGCTCCGCGACGTAGGCCGGCTCGCCCTCGATCCGCTGCGTCACGTGCACGACGTCCGACGGTCCCTCGGGCTCGACGATCTCGAGCTTCCGCTTTCCGACGTTCGCGCGGAGCGCGTCGATCGTCCCGCGGAGCTGGTACATGCGGCGCGCGATGGCGGCCTGCTCACGCACGAACTGATCGCTGGCCTCGCACGTCTCCGCGATCTCGGCGAGGTAGCGCGTCCGGTCCGGCGGGATGATCCAGCGCTTCTCGCTCACCTCGGTGTCCACCATGGCGTCCTTCGGCGCGAGCGGCGCCCCCGTCTTGTCGGCGATCGTCCGCATGACCGCGCGGTACAGGCGGTTCATCCCCGGGTCGTTGAACTGCGACGCGATCGTGCCGTGGACGGGGATCTCGTCGTCGGCGACCTTGAACGCGTTGTGGTTGCGGCGCCATTGCTTCTTGACGTCCCGCAGCGCGTCGAGCGAGCCGCGCTTGTCGAACTTGTTGATCGCGATGACGTCGGCGAAGTCGAGCATGTCGATCTTCTCGAGCTGCGTCGCCGCGCCGTACTCCGCGGTCATGATGTAGAGGGAGACGTCGGCGTGATCGGTGATCTCCGTGTCGGACTGCCCGATGCCCGAGGTCTCGACGATCACGAGATCGAAGCCCGCCGTGCGGCACACCTCGATCGCCTCCGCGACGTGCTTCGAGAGCGCGAGGTTCGACTGCCGCGTCGCGAGCGAGCGCATGTAGACGCGCGGGTCGTCGATGGCGTTCATCCGGATGCGATCGCCGAGGAGGGCGCCGCCCGACTTGCGCTTCGAGGGATCGACGGAGATGACGGCGATGGTCTCGTCGCGCGTCCCCTCGAGGAACCGTCGCACGAGCTCGTCGATCAGGCTCGACTTGCCGGCACCGCCGGTTCCGGTGATCCCGAGCACCGGCACGCGTCGCGCGGTCGGCCGCTCGGCGAGCTTGGCGCGGATCGCGTCGCCGGCAAGTGGGGAGTTCTCCGCGATGGTGACGAGCGCGCCGATGGCCTTCGGATCGCGCGCCGGGACGCTCGCGAGCAGCGAGTCCAGATCACCGGGGCCCCGGAACGGATGCTTCTCGAAGTCACACCGCCGCAGGAGATCGTTGATCATCCCCTGAAGGCCGAGCGCGCGGCCGTCGTCCGGCGAGTAGATCCGCGCGACGCCGTAGGCGTGGAGCTCGGTGATCTCGGCGGGAAGGATCGTCCCCCCGCCGCCGCCGAACACCTCGATCTTCACCCCCTCGCGGCGAAGGAGATCGATCATGTACTTGAAGTACTCGACGTGCCCGCCCTGGTAGGACGTGATCGCGATGCCCTGCACGTCCTCCTGGACCGCGCAGTGCACGACCTCCGCCACGCTCCGGTTGTGGCCGAGGTGGATGACCTCGGCCCCGGAGGCCTGCATCAGGCGGCGCATGACGTTGATGGCCGCGTCGTGACCGTCGAAGAGCGACGCCGCGGTCACGATACGGACGTGGTTGCGCGGCTTGTACGGCGGCTCGGTGGGGGGCGGTGGCACGGTGGGCACGGTGAACTTGCCTCACCGGCAGGAGGAAGTCGACCCCCTGGAGCGACGTCAGAAAGCGGCGTCGAAGGTGACCTCACCCGTGACGCCGACCTGGTAGGCCGACACGCGCCGCTCGAAGAAGTTCGTGACCTCCTGGACGTCCTGGAGGTCCATGAAGGCGAGCGGGTTCTTCGCCCGGTAGCGCCGCGCCATCCCGAGCGTCGTGAGGCGCTGGTCGGCGCAGAACTCGAGGTAGCCGCGGATGTCCTCGACGGAGAGGCCAACGACGCCGCCGCCGAGCAGGTCCTCCGCAAACTGGATCTCGCACGCGATCGCGTCGTCGAGCATCGCGCCGACGTCACGCTCGAGCGCCTCGTCGAAGAGCGCGGGGTCCTCACGGCGCACGGTCGCCACCACCTCGAAGGCGAACGCCATGTGGGCGCTCTCGTCGCGGAAGACCCAGCTCGTTCCGGCCGCGAGGCCGTGCAAGAGGCCCCGCGAGCGGAGGAAGTAGACGTACGCGAACGCGCCGAAGAAGAAGAGGCCCTCGATGCACGCCGCGAAGCAGATGAGGTTGAGGAGGAACGTCTTCCGGTCGGCCGCCGTCTCGAGGCGGGACGTGTCCTGCATCGCGTCGAGCCACCGCATGCAGAAGGCGGCCTTCTTCTGGATCGAGGGGATGCTCTCCACCGCCGCGAACGCCCGGTGGCGCTCCTCGGGATCGGGCACGTAGGTGTCGAGCAGCGTGAGGTAGAACTGCACGTGAAGCGCTTCCTCGTAGAGCTGGCGCGACAGGTACATGCGCGCCTCGGGCGCGTTGATGTGCTTGTAGAGCGACAGCACGAGGTTGTTCGCGACGATCGAGTCGCCGGTCGCGAAGAAGGCGACGAGCCGCTGGACGAGGTGCCGCTCGGCGTCGGTCATCTTCTGGTTGAGGTCGCCGACGTCGGTCGCGAAGTCGATCTCCTCGACGCTCCACGTGTTCTTGATCGCCGCGCGGTACATCTCGAAGAAGCGCGGGTACGCCATCGGGCGCAGCGTGAGGCAGAGCCCCGGGTCGAGGAGCCGCGCCGGGCGGCTGACCGCGCTCACTGGCAGGCCTCGCAGCTCTCGGGGTTCTCGAGCGAGCAGGCGATGGCGGCAGCATCCTTCACGCCGGGCGGCGCCGGCGTCCAGCCGCTCTGGGCGTGCGGATTCCCTTCGGGGTTCGAGGGCGTGGGCGCGACGCTCTCGACGGT
>JBEKGQ010000711.1:0-4086 GCA_050012715.1 Polyangiaceae bacterium | reverse complement strand
TTCCGGCGCCGCCGTCGCTCCCACCGACGAGCGCGCACGCGTGGGTCTCGTTGGTGTCGTCGCCGCCGCCGAGCGCTAGGTCCGTCACGCCGTGAAGGCCGACCGAGGTCGGGGTGGACTGGAAGAACGCGGGGGCGAACGCGGGGCCGGACACCCCGGTGATGTCGTTGCCCCAGCAGTAGACGTCGCCGTCGGACATGCGCGCGCAGACGCTCATCCACGCCGCCCGGAGCTGCGCGGCGGCGAGGGAACCGAGAGGGACCAGCGTGGGGACGACGTTGCAGGCGCTGCCGCCCGGACAGGTGAGGCCCGTGCTGACGCTGCCGAGCTGCCCGTTGCCGTCCGCCCCCCAGCACCAGACCGAACCGTCGGATTCGCGGGCGCACCGGAACTGGAGCGCGCCCGGCGCGACCTCGACGACGCCGGTGAGACCCGGGATCTTCACCGGCGCGGCGTGGCACATGAACGTGTCCGAGTGGCAGAGGCGGTCGGCCGACGTGGACATGTAGGCGAGCTCGCCGCCCTGGTTGCCGCCCCAGCACCACGCCTCGCCGGCCTGGAGGACGACGCACGCGCCCTGGAACCCGCTCGCCACCTGCGCGATCTCGTCGCCGCAATGGCCGGCCGTGCACGCGTACCCGGCGTCGGCCTCGGCGCACGTGCGCCCGCAGGTGCCGCAGTTGTCGATGTCGGTGGAGAGGTCGACGCACTGGCCATTGCAGACGGTCCCGCACCCCGCTTCGGCGTCGGCCGCTCCCTCGGCCGCGTCGCTCGGGAGGGCGGTGTCGCCCCCCGCGTCGAGCGAGTCCCCCGTCGCGTCCGGAGCGATGGCAGCCTCGCTCGTGTCACCGGTCTCGAAGGCGTCACTCTCCGCGTCCGCGCTCCCCTCGAGGAGCGTCGAGTCCGGCGCGGCCGTGTCCTCCGCGACGGCGTCGGCGGCGTCGGCATGGGACGCCCCATCGCCCGACGTCGCGTCCGTCCCCCCGTCGTCGCCCACGTTGATGGTCAGGTCCTGGATCCCGACGAGGGCGCGGCACGCGGTCAGGATGACGGCCAGCCCGAAGCTGCCGACCAGCGCGCGAGTCCGCCCCACTCATCGCATGCTACCATTGCCTTTCGCATGCGCGCGCGATCTACGCGGTGGGCGGCCGCGGCCTCGGCGAGCCTCGCGCTGGCGCTCGCCGCATGGTCCGCCCGCGCCCAGACGGGCGGGGACGCGGCCGGCGCGCAGGCGCTGTTCGAGCAGGGAAAGGCCCTCATGGCCGCCGGCAAGTACGACGAGGCGTGCCCCAAGCTCGCGGACAGCGAGCGGCTGGATCCGGGGGGAGGCACGCTCCTGGCGCTCGCGCTCTGCCACGAAGGGCAGGGGCGGACCGCCACCGCGTGGGCCGACTTCCACGTCGCGGAGTCCGCGGCGCGCCGGGACGGTCGTCCGGATCGCGAGAAGGCCGCCCAGGACCACATCCGCGCCCTCGAGCCGCTCCTCGCCCGCCTGACGATCACGGTGACCCAGCCCGCGGCCGACCTGCGCGTGACGCGAGACGGGACCGTCGTCGGAGCGAGCGAATGGGGGACGCCGCTTCCGCTGGATCCGGGGCCGCACACGGTCGAGGCGGCGGCGCCGGGCAAGAGCCCGTGGAGCGCGTCCGTCTCGGTCCAGCCGCAGGCAGATCTCGAGGTGAAGATCCCGCCGCTCCAGGATGCCGTGGCCGCGACTCCCGTCCCCCTGCCGGTCATCGCGACGCCCATTCCCGCCTCGCCGCCCCCGTCCGCGTCGCCGGGCTCCAGCCCGGGAGGCCAGCGCGTCCTCGGCCTCGCGGTGGGGGGCGCCGGCGTCGTCGGCCTCGCTCTCGGAGTGGCCTTCGGCCTCGAGTCCTTCGCGCACTGGAGCTCCGCCAGGAACGCGTGCCCGGGGCTGACGTGCACGTCGGGCAGCGCGGCGGCTTCCGGTCAGCAAGCCTCGAACGAGGCGAAGAGCGCGGCCGACGTGTCCACCGTCGCGTTCGTGGCGGGAGGAGTCGCGCTCGCCGCGGGTGCGGTGCTGTTCTTCACCGCACCGAGCCGCGCCGGCACGAGCGAGGGCGCGTCTTCGCTCCGACTGGCTCCGTTCGTCGCGCGGGGCGGTGGCGGGGGAGGCTTCGTACTGGACGGCGCCTTGTGAGGGGCGGGCCTACTTGCCCTTCTTCGTCTTCGTGGCCAACCGGGCGTGCGGGAGGTAGCTCTCGAGCCCCATCTGCTGGAGCGCGGCCCCGAGGTGGAGGAGGTTCGCGACCTGCGGCGGCGCGCCGGCCATCTGCCGGATGACCGAGCGCAGGTAGTCCGACGCGTTGAGCCCGTCCTTCTCGGCGAGCAGCTTCAGGAGCTTCAGCTCGTCGTCGGAGAGGAGCAGGTGGAAGCTGTTGTTGCGCTCGATCGCCATGGCCCAATGATGGCCATACGATGGCCATGACGCAAGCGACGCCTTCGCGGCGCCCGGCGGGTAGCCTTGGGTGGCCATGGTCGTGCGGACGTTCACCGAGGCTTCGTGCTTGCTGGTCCTGGCGCTCGGCGTCGTGGCGCTCGACGGCGCGTGCGGCAGCTTCAAGAACGGAGGCGGCTCCGGGGACGGCGGGGCCGAGTCGAGCACCGGCAGCAGCGGCGGGTCCGGCGGGAGCACGAGCAGCAGCGGGTCATCCAGCGGGGGCACGTCGAGCAGCGGCTCGTCGAGCGGCGGGACCTCCGGCAGCGGTGGGGGCAGCGGCTCATCGAGCGGCGGCGGCAGCGGCGGGAGCAGCGGCAGCTCCAGCGGCAGCAGCTCCAGTGGCCCCGGCAACGTGACGAACATCGTGCTCTTCGGCGGCGACAACCTCCCCGCGACCACCGTCGACATGTGGACCTACTCCGGCTCCGCGTGGACCAGCGTGACGCCGAGCCCCGCGCCGCCGCACCGCGAGGAGTCGGCGATGGCCATGCTCGCCGGCACGGCCGTCCTCTTCGGCGGCTCACCGAGCGGCCAGGGCGACGTGATCGGGGACACGTGGACGTGGAGCGGCTCGGCGTGGACGCAGCAGCACCCGGCCCACTCGCCGCCCGCGCGGTGCTCTCACTCGATGGCCACGCTGGCCGACACCGTCGTGCTCTACGGCGGCAGCGACGGCACGATGCTGCTCTCCGATACGTGGACCTGGGACGGAACGGACTGGACCCCGCACGTCACCGCGCCGCCGCCGCCGCGCGAGGCGGCGATGATGGCGACGCTCGGGAGCACGGTGATGCTCTTCGGTGGGCAGGGCGGGAGCGATCAGAGCACGCAGCTCAGCGACACCTGGGTCTGGAACGGGAGCACGTGGACGCAGCCGTCGTCGATCACGCAGGACCCGGGGGGCAGGAACGGGGGCGCGGCCGTCTCGCTGGGCGGCAAGGTCGTCCTCTTCGGCGGCGAGGACCTCGACGGCAACGCCTTGAACGACACGTGGACCTGGAACGGCACCGACTGGGCGGAGGACGACGACCTCGTCACGAGCCCTCCCGGGCGCTTCGCCGCCGCCGCCGCCGTCCTCCAGGGTCAGCTCATCCTCTTCGGGGGGACGACGAACATGGGCAACGATCTGCTCGACACCTGGGTCTTCACCGGCACCGAGTGGTTCCAGGGGCCCGTGTCCGGCCCGACGGACCGCGCCTATTCCGCGATGATCGGTCCGGGCTAGGGTGCCCGTAGTGAATCCTACGGGCACACAGCCTCGCTCGCGGCTCGTCTAGTCTTGCAGCCGGCGCGCATCGCCGGTACCGAGTCTCTTCGCGCGGATGTCTGCCGAGTTCGTCCACCTCCACGTCCACTCGCAGTACTCGCTCCTCGACGGAGCGGTGAAGGTCAAGGACCTCGTCAAGCGCGTCGCCGCCGCCGGGATGAAGGGCGTGGCGGTGACCGACCACGGCAACATGTTCGGCGCCATCACGCTCTACAAGGCGGCGAAGGAGGCGCACGTCCAGGCGATCCTCGGGTGCGAGCTCGAGGTCGTCGGGCGCGGTGGGCACGCGGTGCACCTGCCGGCGCTCGCGGCGTCGAACGAGGGCTACCGGAACCTCGTGTGGCTGTGCTCGCGCGCG
>JBEKGQ010000710.1:0-4090 GCA_050012715.1 Polyangiaceae bacterium | reverse complement strand
GACATCGGAGCTCAGCAGCCGCCCGGGGGAGCGCACCTTCCGCCGCGTGGCGCTCGGGGATCCGAAGGCGTTGCTCGCCGCGCTGGCGGCGCTGAAGCCCAGACGCCCTCGCGGCCCCGAGGGGGCGCCCGACAAGGGGCTCAGCCGCCGCCAGGTGGTCACCTGGCTGCGCGAGCGCGCTCGACAGGTCCCCGACGCGCGCGAGCGGATGCGGTCCGCCGAGGTCATCCTCAGCACGCGCGACGCGCCAGCGCGCGGCCCGCTGGCGGAGACCGCCTTGTGGAACGTCGAGGCGAAGCTCGCGCGCGGCGAGACGGCGGGCGTCCTCGAGCTCATCGACGCCATCGAGCAGCGTCGCGGGCGCGTCCCCGGCACGATCTACCTCCGGGCGCGCGTGGCGCTGATGGCCCGCTCCGAGGACGCGGGCAGCATCGCGAAGCGCGTCTCCGAGCTGTCGACGTCGATGGCGTCGTTCCACGAGCTCCAGCTGCTCTCGGCGCAGGCCTGGCTGGCAGCAGGGGACGCGCGGCGGGCCCGCGCGTTCGCGCGCGATCTGCTGGACAACACCGGAGCCGACGACGTCCTGCGCATGCAGGCGCAGGAGCTGCTCGAATCGGCGGGCGAGTCGTCGTCCGCGCACGTCCCCCCCGTAGCGCCGGTCTCGGCAACGAGACTGGAGGACCCCGTCGTCCCCATCCAGCCACAGCCCATCGTCGCCGTCACGCCCGTGCCGCCGCCGCGGCCGAAGAGCGAGCCGCCGACGCCCCGAAGCCCCGAGGGGCTGAGCGGCGCCGACATGCTCGTCCCCCGGCCTCCGCTCGCCCCCTCGGGGACGGAGTCCCCCGTGGCGGTCAGCATCCCCGCGCCGGGGTTACCGCGGACGAGCACGCGCCCCGGCTTCCCGGCCGCCCCGGCGCCGTCGCGCTCCAGCGCCACGATGCGCAGCCTGCCGCCGGGGACGTCGCTGCCGCCGTACCGGATCGAGCCGAAGGGCGAGCGCGCATGGTCGACCCCGCCTCCACGCGACGTCGAAGTGGAGCGCCTGGAGACGCTGAGCCTCCCGCCCGGCACGGGCGGTGGCCCGCCGCCGCCCGAGGAGCGGCCGCGAACCGATCCGTCGGCCCGCCTCGCGTGCACCTACCTCGCGCGCGAGCTCGGGCGCGAGCTCCGGGCGCGCTACGGCGTCGAGGCCCACAGCGACGTCGACGGCCTGGAGACCGCGCAGCGGTTCCTGCGCGAGGAGCTCATCGACGGTCGCGTCCGCACCGCGGAGGAGCTCCGCCAGGTGATGCGGCAGGGCGGCTTTCTGAGCGAGCTCCTCGCGCGACGGCTAGGGGCGCGCTGGGCGGACCTCGACTCCACGGAGCCCGGCCGCTGGGCGATGCTCGTCCCGTCGCGATCGCGTTCGGACGAGGTGGCGCGCGTGTGGCCGTTCGCGCGCGTCTTGCGTTTCGTCGCGATGGGGCACAAGGAGCGCGACCTCGTGAGCTACTATCTGGAGCTCGAAGGGCGCGCCCGGTGACCTCGGGCTATGGTCGTCGCGCGAGTCCTCGCCCCGCCGCCCATGCCCCTCCGCAACCACGTCGCCGATGTCGCCGTCGAGCCGCAGCGCGAGCTCGACGAGACGAGCGGCGAGAGCTTCGATCGCGCCGCTTTCGCCCGCCAGGCCCTCGAGCTCGTGAACCCTCCGCGCACGACGGTGGCCATCTGCGAGGGCGCGTCGCGGATGCGCGTCGCCTCGGGCCGCCTCTGGGGACGGCCGCCGGGCGACGAATCCGACCGATGGGCGCTGCTCGCCATCCCGGAGGGGGCCTCGCGCCGCGCGATCGCGCTCGCCGTGGCCGAGCTGGCCCACATGCCGCGCCCCTACGTGCTCGACGTCCTCATCGGGTCCAGCCGGCCTGGCGCCCCGCTCCCCGAGCCGGAATGAGCGAGCGCTCGCCGATCTACATCACCCGCGAAGGGGCGAAGCGCCTCCAGGAGGAGCTCTCGAATCTGCTCTGGCAGCAGCGGCCCAAGGTGGTGCAGGACGTCGCCGACGCCGCCGCGCAGGGCGACCGCAGCGAGAACGCCGAGTACATCTACGGCAAGAAGAAGCTCCGCGAGATCGACCGGCGCATCCACTGGCTCACGAAGCGCCTCGAGAGCGCGACCGTGGTCGAGCCGAGGACCGACGCCGTCGAGGCGGCGTTCTTCGGCGCCTACGTCGAGGTCGAGGACGAGGACGGCACGCACGCCTCCTACCGCATCGTGGGAGAGGACGAGATCGACCTCGATCGGGGCCACATCTCCTGGCGCTCGCCGCTCGGCAAGGTGCTGCTCAAGCGGCGCGCGGGTGACACCGTGCTGCTCCGCCGTCCGAGCGGCGAGGTCGAGCTGACGATCGTCCGCGTGCGTTACTGAGAGTCCTGGATGAACACGCGGCCCGGCGTGATGGGCGCCCCCTGATCGTGGAGGTAGAAGTCGTACGTCCCCGCGGTGTTCACCTCGCGGACGTAGGGGTCCATCTTGCCCGCCCCGAAGGGGCCGGGGTCGTGACCGAAGCCCTGCCCCTGGTCGTCGGCGTGGATCTCGTGCGAGACCGTGTCGTCGTTCATGAAGTAGACGGTGACGGGGTTCGACGCGGAGAGGCCCGGCGGGGCGACGATGGTGATGGGGTACGGCCCGTAGGCGGTGGTGTTCGGGTTGGTGACGGTCGCACCGGTGTCGTTCACGCCCGCCGGGATGTGCAGCGTGATGGTGGACTGCACGGTGACGGCCACGGCCGTGCTGACGTTGTTCCCGCCGACGCCGGCGCTGACCGCGAGGGGGGCGTTGCCCGGCACGGCGTTGGTCGCGGTCGTGATGGTGAGGGTCGCGGTGCCCGTCGTCTCGCCGTCGAGGGTGAGCGTGGGCTTGTCGAACGAGGCGGTGATGCCGGACGGCATCGACCCGGCGGTGAGATCGACCGGCCCGGAGTAGCCGTTGGGCGCGACGCTCACCGTGACCGTGGTCGAGGCGAGGAGCTGCATCGTGACGGCCATCTCGCTGAGCGTGATGCTCGGGCTGCCGGTCTGCGACGACCCGCTGCTGGTGGAGCCGCCAGTGCTGCTCGTGCTGCTCGTGCTGCTCGTGCCCGAGCTGCCGGTCGTCCCGCCGCTGCTCGATCCGCTGCCGCTGCTCGTGCTGCTGGTCGCACCGCTACTCGTGCTGCCGCCCGTCGACGAGCCGTTGTCGGCGTTGCCGCCGCTGGATCCCGTCGTGGCCGGCGGCGCTCCCGTACCGCCCGAGGATCCGGTGGTGCGGTGATAGCTGGTCGGGATGCCTGGTTCGGCCTCTCCGCAGGCGAAGAGGCTGGCGCTCAGACCGGCGGTGAGGGCCAGCGCGGGCAGCAGAGTGAGGATGCGGGTCTGCATGGGTGGGCTCCCATTGCAAGCGAGGGTCCAACCGCACGCTACGGATGGGTTCCAAAAAGACGCGGGATTCTGGTCACTTCACCAGGGGTGCGAGCGGGTCGTAGAGGGCTGGGAGCCGCTGGATGGGCTGCACCGGATCCAGTGGCGGTTTCGGCTTGGGTCTCGCATTGGAGTGCGGTACGAGTCGGAGTCGGCCTGAAATGCAGAGCGCCCGTAAACTCGCCGTCCTGCTGGGGGTTTCAGCCGTGCCGGTGCTTCTCGCCGGGGCGGCGGCGCGGGCTCAGGACCCGGCGGCGGCCCCCGTGCTCGTCGCTCGCGCGAGCATCGTGCAGCCAGGAGGCGGCCGGACCTCGGTCGAGCCGCCCATCGCCAGGAGCGCCTGTCCGGACGACATGGTCCTCATCGACGGAGAGTACTGCCCGCGCGTCGAGCAGCGCTGCCTGCGGTGGATGGATCCCCCCGGCCGCTACCACGAATACCGCTGCGCCGAGTACGCCAAGCCGGCGCGCTGCCTGTCGGCGCGCGAGCACCGCCGCTTCTGCATCGACCGCCAGGAGCGCGTCGACGCGGAGAGCGGGCTCCCGCTGAACGTGCAGTCGTGGACGGACGCGAAGCGCTCCTGCGAGGCGCAAGGCGCGCGCGTTTGCATGGAGAGCGAGTGGACGTTCGCGTGCGAGGGCGAGGAGATGCGCCCC
>JBEKGQ010000709.1:0-4098 GCA_050012715.1 Polyangiaceae bacterium | reverse complement strand
AACCTGTCCGACGCCGACGCGGTGACCGCTCACCGCTCCCTGACGGTCGCGGTACTGAGCCGCTTCGCGGCTCCAGGGTCCTCCAAGGGCGGTCGGTGTCGGAGTCGCTCTCTTCTCCACCGGCCTCAGCCCGGGCTTCCCTCCCCGCACAGCCTCTCGACCAGATACGACGCCACGTCCGACGGCTTGGTGCCCGGCCCGAACCCCGCGTCGAACCCGAGCTCCAGCGCGAGCTTGTGGTCGATGCGGGGGCCGCCGAAAAGGAGGATCGTCCTCTCGCGCCACCCCTCGCGCTTGGCGAGATCGATGAGCGCCGCGCCGTTGTCCTTGTGGCAGTTTCGCTGCGTGATGACCTGGCTCACGAGGACGGCGTCGGCGTGGAGCGCGAGCGCGCGCGCGGCGAGCTGGTCGTTCTCGACCTGCGCGCCGAGGTTGTACGACTCGAAGCCCTTGTAGCTCTCGAGCCCCTTGTCGCCCGCGTAGCCCTTGTAGTTCAGGATCGCGTCGATCCCGACGGTGTGCGCGTCGCTCCCCGTGCAGGCCCCGACGACCACGATCTTCCGCGCCAGGCGCGCCTTGATGCGGTGCTCCACCTCTTCGCGCGAGAGCGCCTCGGTGCGCACCTCGGGCACGTCGATGTTCGACACGTCGATCGCGTGCTGCGAGTGCCCGTAGACGACGAAGAACGAGAAGCCCTCGGCCGCGGACTCCATGGTCGCCACCAGCGGGTCGGCGAGGCCGTGCATCTCGGCGAAGCGCTTGGCAGCTTCCCGCGCCTTCGCGCTCGGGGGCAGCGCCAGGACGAAGGACATCTGCACCATGCCGTCTCCCTCGCGGTCGCCGTAGGCGCGCAGGGGCTTGCCCGGGGTGGTGGGGTGCATGAAGGGACGCTTAGCATGGCGCTATTCTTGGAGCTGCCGCCATGCTCGCTACGCCTCGGCCAGAAGCGCTCGCAGCTCGCCGAGCCAGGGCTCGTAGTTTCGCCAACGCTCGACCGCGCTCCGATAGACGGGCTGGCGTGCCTGCCACAGGCTCGCGGTGCGAATCGCGTCCTCGTTCCGATCGGGGCGGAGGCACGCATCGTCCCACTCGAGGCCGCAGAAGGCGATGATACGCCGCGCGGTCTGCTCCGGCGCCGAGGTGGCGTCCTCGTAGTCGACCTCGAGCAGCCGGTCGCTGGGGATCACGCTGCGCCAGTGGGCCATCAGGCGCAGGTACTGGCGGTAGAACGAGGCGAGGTCGCCCCAATCGCTGGTGAACGCCCAGACGCTCGTGAAGTAGGTCGAGTAGATCGAGAGACACGTGTCGATGGGATTTCGTCGACAGTGGACGAACCGGGCCTTCGGCATGAGCACGTGCAGGAGGCCGATCCACGCGAAGTTGGCCGGCGCCTTGTCGGTCACGCGAAGCGCTTCGGGGTCGATCGTGCGGAGCACGCGGAGATACTCCGCGCGCAGACGGTCAGCCCCCGCCGCGAGCTTCTCGGGCTCGGCCTCGACCCAAGCGCCCGCGTTTTTCATCCAGAACGGGAGCTCGCCGCCACCCCCCACCCGCGGGTGACTCGAGATGAAGCGCTCGATGAGCGTCGTGCCCGAGCGGGGCATGCCGAGGACCAGGACCGGCGTCTCGTCGTCGCTCCCCACCAGCGCCGCATGATGCGCGAAGAACGCCGGAGTGAAGCGGGCAATGAAGCGGTCGACGAGTCGCTCGAACGCGCGACGATCGAACGGGTTGAGCTTGCGTCGAATGCGGTTGGCCGCGTCGAACTGCGCGATGGCCGCCGCGTAGTCGCGCAGATCGTCCAGGGCCTTGCCCGCGGCGAAGTGGAGAAGCATTCGGTCATGCGGGGTGAGGTCGGTCGCCTCGAGGCGCTTCAGGACGTTCGCCACGAGCGGCCGGTCGGTCTCTACGATCTTCCTCGACCTCACCAAGCCGTGATACGCGGACGCCTGCGCGGGCCAGACGGCGATCGCTCGCTCGAAGCTCGCCCTGGCTTCGTCGAAGCGGCCAGCCTCCGTGAGGAGCTCGCCCAAACCCAGATGCGCCACCGATTGCGCCTGCGCGTCCTCGGCGCGGGACGTGGGATGGCGGACGAGCTCCTCGAGATACCGCTGCGCGTCGGCCAGTTGACCGCGAAGAGCGCAGGCCTTTGCCTTGCACAAGAGTCCATAGGCCGTCCCAGGCGCGGCTCGAAACGCCTCTTCGTAGGCCGTCGCGGCCTCGGTGAGGCGTTTCTGTTGGTGAAGGAGCTCGCCGGTACGTCCGTGGGCGGTCGCGCGCTGCTCCGCCGTGAGGGCACGTGCGTCATGCCCCCTCGCGGCTTGCATCGGGGCCATCGCCTGCCGGAACCCGTCGGCGGCGCCGTGGGCCTGCGCCGAATACACCGCGCTCGCCACCGCTACCCTCGAGGGTCCGGCGGCCGTGGCTCCCGCCGGCTTCGGTGCGTTGGGCCCGCCGCAGCAGACCTTGTACTTGCGGCCGCTCCCGCAGGGGCATGGCTCATTGCGTCTGGGAGTCGAGCTCATGGCCTACGACGCGCTGACTTCCTCATGATTTCCTCAGTTTCCATGGTGCCATCGGGATGTGTGATTGTCACCGGACGGCGGGTGGGACAGCCCGCTCACCGCGACGCGCGCCATGAACGCGAAGAGCAGGATCATCGAAGCGGAGCTCGTCGCTGGCCGGGGAGGCGGAGGTCCGTGAGGCGGGTACGGCGTCACCTTCACAGGCGTCGCATTCGCAGGCGCGCGGCGTCAATCGGTGGCGCCACTCGAGAGCGGGCTCGGGGCCGCCGACAAAATGAACACGGCGTGGCGACCCGAGGGCCGGCCACGCCGTGCGCGTTACGAACGAACTACGAGGCGACGATCAACCGCCGCCGCCGGCGTCGCTCGAGGCGCTGCCGCAGATGAGGTTGATGATGAGCGTCCAGTCCGGGTTCTGCGAAGTGCCGCCGCCCGGCGAGCACTTGTCGGCCACGCCGCCGTCGGCGTTGTCGCTCATGCAGCCCGTCTGGTAGGGGGCGAGGTACGATTGGCAGATGCCGCCCGTAGCCACGTCCGTGCTCTCGCACAAGTCGGGATCTTCGCTGGTGCCGTCACCCGGGGTGCCCGTGCAGAGGTTGCACTCGAGGCCCAGGCACGAGAAGAGGTTGTAGTACGCGCCGGCGCAGGTCGACCCGTTCGTCGGGTCCTCGAGCTGGATGCAGCCCGGGTAGTTCGGCCCGAAGTAGCCGTTGCCGTTGCTCGCGAACGTCACGAAGCTCGCGCCGCCCGTACCGGTCGCGTTCGGGGGCAGGATACAGTTGCCGCATGCCGTGCCGCCGCCGCCGTCCGCACCGGCCGTGTTGGCCATGAGCCAGGTGTTGCAGGTGGCGGAGGTGCCGTTGTCGCCGCAGGCCGTCTCGAACGTCGTGATGTCCGACGCCGCGCAGGCACCCTGGTGTCCGACGACGTTGACCCACGTGCTGGCGGTGTAGGGGGCGCCGGCCGAGCACGTGCCCGCGCTGCCGTCGTCGCCGGTGCTGCCGTCGTCGCCCGAGCTGCCGCTGCTCGAGCCGCTGCTCGAGCCGGAGCCGGAGCCCGAGTCGTGCACGGTACCGCCGCTGCTGGAGCCGGAGCTCGACGAGCTGCTGCCGGTCGCTTTGGTGCTGCTGCTACTGCAGCCAGCGAACACCGTGAGGATGGAGAGGCCTAGGAGGGAGGAGGAGAGGAGGAGGGGTCGAAGCATGTTGCCAATCGCCGTAATCGAATAACGGTCACGCGTCCAGTACGTTTCTGTCGCGCCCTTGCGATAGATGCGGGAACGGACGCCCCAGGGGCCATGGCGCAAGAAAGTTTGCGTCGAGCCGGCGTCCGCGCCGTCTAAGCGCCTCCATCACGACGCGATGCGCAGGAGCTCGACCGTCGGGGGGAGCTCACCCCTTCTCGAGCGCCGCGAGCAGCGGGTTCACGTAGTCCTTCGACCGCTCCAGCACCGATGGCCGAGCAACAGGTCTTGCTTCAAGCCGCGCTGGGCGAGTCGAAAGGAGGCGATCGCTGCGTCCCCTTCGGCCATCCCCGGCGCCCCGCTTTTGCCTCGCCGAGAGTGGTGGGGGGG
>JBEKGQ010000708.1:0-4101 GCA_050012715.1 Polyangiaceae bacterium | reverse complement strand
AGATGACGCCGCTCGGCGCCTACGGGCTGTGACGCCCCGCGGGCTGGGGCGGTCCGATCCGTCCAAGTTCGGGTGACGTGCGCTCGCGCCGCGCCGAGCTATGACGGCGCGCATGGCCACCCTCGCTCGCCGGCTGCCCGCGGCATCGCTCGTCCTTCTCTCCGCGCTCGTCGCCTGCAAGTCGACCGTCACCGTGGGGAGCGGCCCCGCGGTGGAAGGGAACGGCGTCGCGCGCACCGAGACGCGCACCGTGCCCGGCTTCGATGCGCTCGAGGTGGACGCACCCATGAACGTCGAGGTCTCCCCCGGGCCCGTCTCGGTGACGCTCACCGGCGACGAGAACCTGCTTCCCCTCGTGACGACCACGGTCACGGGCGGAAAGCTCGTCGTCCGCGCGACGAAGGCGCTGACCGTGCACCAGCCGCTCGCGCTCACCGTGCACGTGCCGAGCCTCGCGCGCCTCGAGTCGGAGAGCCTGGGCAAGCTGCACGTCACCGGCATCGACGTCCCGCGGTTCGTGCTCGCCGCGAACGGCGCCGCCGAGGTGACGCTCGAGGGCAAGGCGGACGGACTGGAGGTCGACGCGAACGGCGTGGCGAGCGTCCACGCGAGCAGCCTCGCGGCGAAGGACGCGAAGGTCTCGGTCACCGGCACCGGCAGCGTCGAGGTCGCGGCGTCCGGCAAGCTCGACGCCACCGTCACCGGGATGGGCGGCGTCTTCTACCGGGGAACCCCGGCCGTCGCGAAGACCGTCACCGGCCTCGGGTTCGTGAAGCCGCTTTCGTGACCGCGGTCCCAGGCCGCCCCTACGGCGTCGTCGCCGCGACGATGTCGTCGAGGATGCGCGCGGTCTGCTCGTGCATGCCCTTCGTGTCGTAGTTCGTGCTCGTGATGGCGAACGCGAGCCCGAGGTCGCGCACGTAGCCGATCTTGTTCCCGCCGTTGCCGCTCATGAAGACGGCCTTGGCCTTCTTTCCCTCCGCGCCGAACGACGCGAGCCACCACAGGTAGCCGTACTCGGTCTCCTCATCGACCTTCGCGTGCGGGGACGTCGACGCCTTGAGCCACGCCTCGCTGACGATGCGCCGGCCCTTCCACACGCCGCCGTCGGCCACCATCTGCGCGATGGCGAGCCACTCGCGGCTACGCATCCGCAGGCCCCCGCCCGTCCCCGCGGTGCCCATCGGCGTCACCGGCCACTCCGCCTTGGTGATCCCGAGCGGCTCGAAGAGGGCCTTCTTCGCGAGCTCCTGCGTCGACGTGCGGGTCGCGCGCTCGAGCAGCGCCCCCAGCGTCGACGCGCCCGCGGTGCAGTAGCTGAACGCGCGGCCGAACGGCGCGTCCTTCGGCCGCTGGATCCAGGGCGGGAAGCCCTTGATCGGGAGGTCCAGCGTGAACTTCACCCAGTCCTCGGTGAGGTACATCCGCTCCTCGTTGCCTTGCGAGAAGTCGTTCCAGTCGTCGCACTCGAGGAGGGAGCTCATCGTGAGGAAGTCCTCGACGGTGATCTGCTCCTTGCGCGGATCGGGGTTCGCGTACGGGCGCTTGTCGGCGAAGTAGCCGAAGACGCGCGCGTCGACGCCGGGGAGCTTGTGCTGGTCGATGGCGATCCCGGTGAGGAGCGAGGTGACGGACTTGCCCGCCGAGCGCGTGTCGCGGAGGGTCGCGGCGTCGCCCTCGAAGTACGCCTCGTAGACGAGCTTGCCGTGACGGGCGACGAGGACGCTGCCGATCTTCTTCGCGTCGCCGCGGCGGATGGCTCCCTCGATCGCGCCGAGCGCGTCGGGGGCGACCTTCTCGGCCGGCGCGGGCGCGACCGCCCAGCCGTCGCCCTGGTCGACGGGCGGGTGGTACGGAAGGACGGGCGGCGGCGGCGTGGCCGCGGACGGCGACTCGGCGGGCGCGGCCGGGACCGTGACGTCGGTGACGAAGGCCGCCGCGGGAGGCCGCGCCGGAGGCGCCGATGCCGCGCGCGGAGCCGGCGTGCAGCGGACGAGGAGCGGGAGGAGCGGCAGGAGCACGAGCGGGGCCAGCCGGGATCGACGCATCGCGTGCGACCGTACCTCAGCTCGCGCGACGATGCGTGTCGTAGACCCAGTCGCGCCACGCCAGGAGATCTGCGTACTCCTTCGCGACCGCCTCGCGGGTCCAGACGCGTCGGGTCGCCGGGCGCAGCGGCCAGTGACGGTCCGCGACGGGCGAGATGCCCTGGAGCGCCGACGCGAGGGCGATGTCCGCGTAGCTGAAGGACCCGAGCACGGTGCGCCCGGCGAGGCCGAGGGCGCGCATCTCGTCGAGGACGCCGCGCACCGTCACCAGCTCGACGGCCTCGCGCTCGTCGCCGCCGAGGTCGTACTTCCGCGTGAAGTAGCGGGTCACGCCGCGGACGACCGGCCGCAGGAGCGGGCGGACGGCGCGAGGCACCGGGCCCGGGAGCGACTCGTCGAGCGCCTCCGGGTCCCGAGCGAGCGCGCGCATCACGAGGCCTCGCCCCGCCTGGAGCAGGCGGTCGGTCTTCTTCGCCCATCCTTCGATGACGCCGAGGTGCTCCTCCGGGAAGAGCGACGGCGACGCGCCGCGCTCGCGCCCGAGCCGGTCCGCGTAGCGCGCGATGTCCCACGAGTCGGTCAGCACCTGCCCGTCGGCGACGAGGATGGGCACCGTGTTGCGCGCCTTGCCGGTGAGCCGGCGGAGCTTGCCCTCGCCGAGGTAGACGAGGTGCTCTTCCTTCCGGTACGCGAGCCGGTGGTGATCGAGCGCCCACCGGGCGCGCTCGGACCAGGGCGACACGTGCAGCGTGACGAGGCGGAGCGCGGGCGTGGCCATGGGCGAAACCTTAGGGGCGATTTCGGCGCCGGCCCATCCCTCCGAAACGCACGCGAAACGACGAGGGCCCATGTTTCCCTGGGTGAGAAGCTCCTCCCCCTCCCCGCTCGTCCCCTTCGAGGCGCACGTCGTCACCGTACGGGAGGCGCGCATCGCCGACCTCGAGGCGATCGACCGCATCTACGACCACTACGTGCGCACCTCCACCTGCACCGCCCAGCTCGAGCCGGCGGGAATGCCGGCCCGCACCGCGTGGTTCGCCGAGCATGACGCGCGGCACCCCATCGTCGTCGCCGAGGAGGAGCCCGGCGTCGTCGTCGGCTGGGGGTCGCTGTCGATCTACAACCGGCGCGCCGGCTACGCCGACACCGTCGAGGACTCCATCTACGTCGACCACGAGGCCCGGGGGCGCGGCGTCGGGTCGGCCATCCTCGCGCACCTCGTACGGCGCGCGGAGCGGCTCGGCCATCGCAGCGTCGTCGCGGGCATCACGGGAGACCAGGATGCGAGCATCGCGCTCCACGCGAAGCACGGGTTCGTCGAGGTCGGCCGGCTGCGTGAGGTGGTCTTCAAGTTCGGGCGCCGGCTCGACGTCCTCTACCTGCAGCGAGGCCTCGCCGGCCCGCCTTGACATATCGTGAGACCTATCTAAAGATATATCGCATGCACTGGGGACACGGTCATGGAGCCGGCCGCGGGCACTGGGGCGGCGCTGGCCGCGGCAAGGGCGATCCGTGGTCGGAGATGTTCTCCGAGTGGTGGCGCGGGCCGGCGCAGCGCTGCGAGCGCGGCCTCGTCCGCTGGCTCGTGCTCGACGCCATCGCCAGCCAGCCGCGCCACGGCTACGAGATCATCCAGGCCATCGCCGAGAAGAGCCGGGGCACCTACAAGCCGAGCCCCGGCGTCGTGTACCCGACCCTGCAGATGCTGGAGGACGTGGGGCACGCCCACACCCTGGTCCAGGCCGACCGGAAGACCTACGAGATCACCGCGGAGGGCAAGCGCGAGCTCGCCGAGCACGCCGCCGAGGTGAGCGAGTTCTACCAGGGCGGAGAGGATGACGCGTGGGAGCAGCACGCCGATGACGTGGCGCAGGTCATGAAGCGCGTCGGCCGGATCATCCGGCTCTTCAAGCATTCGATGCGTCGGGGCAACGTGCGCCCGACGACGCTGCGCAAGATGAAGACGATCCTCGACGAGGCGCTGATGAAGCTCGAGGACCTGCTGGCGGTGGACGACCTTTGAGCTCGGCGACCCACGCCGCCGGCCCCCTGT
>JBEKGQ010000707.1:0-4103 GCA_050012715.1 Polyangiaceae bacterium | reverse complement strand
GTCGCGGGCATCGCGTTGCGGCCCACGCCCAGCGTGACGCGCTTCACCTCGCGGGCGAGCCGCGCGAGGGCGCGCCGCCCTGCCGCGCGGTTCACCGGGATGAGCGCCGCCTCGAGCTCCTCGGCCAGCGCCGCGAGGCCGGTGCCGCTCTTTCGCTTGCTCGCCGCGGCAAGGGCCGGCGTCTGCGAGCCGCTCGCCTCGAGGAGCCGCGCCAGCGCGGACCGGATGGAGGCCTCGGCGTCCCCCGTCGCCCCGTCGCGCCTGGGCTTCACGAGCGCGACCGTGCCCTCGTCGCCGACGAAGACGCTCCTCGGGTCGACGTCACCCCCCACCGGGTCGGCGTGCTCCGCGATCTCCAGGACGAGGTAGCCCGCCAGCTCCGGCGCGAGGGGCACCCGCTTCTGCACGACGACGGCGAACACCTCGTCGAGCGTGACGGACGCGTCGAGGGCGCCGGTGCTCATGCGGCGCGGCTCCCTTCGTCGACCGGGCGCACGGGCACGCCGGCGCGGGCGAGGTACTCCTTGGCGTCGGTGATCGAGTGCTTCCCGTCGTGGAAGATGCTCGCCGCGAGGACCGCGCTCGCGTGGCCCTCGACGAGGCCGGCGCGCAGGTGCTCGAGCGTCCCCACCCCGCCGCTCGCGATGACCGGGACGGACACCGCGTCCGACACGGCGCGCGTCAGGGCGAGGTCGTAGCCGGACAGCGTCCCGTCGCGGTCCATGCTCGTCAGCAGGATCTCACCCGCCCCGAGCGCGACGACCCGCTCGGCCCACGCGAGCACGTCGAGGCCGGTGGCCGTCCGCCCGCCGTGGATGAACACCTCCCACCCATCACCGCCGTCCCTCCGCTTGGCGTCGATGGCCACGACGACGGCCTGCGCTCCCCACGCGTCACTGCATCGCCGCACGATGTCGGGGCTTTCGACGGCCGCCGTGTTGATGCTCACCTTGTCCGCGCCGGCGGCGAGGAGCGCACGCACGTCCTCCTCGGCGCGGACCCCGCCGCCGACGGTGAGCGGCACGAACACCGCGTCCGCGGTGCGCGCGACGACGTCGAGCAGAGTGCCGCGTCCCTCGTGTGATGCTCCGATGTCGAGCATGGTGATCTCGTCGGCCCCCGCGCGGTCGTAGCGCTCCGCTTGCTCGACGGGATCGCCCGCGTCACGCAGACCCACGAACCGCACGCCTTTGACGACGCGTCCCCCCTGTACGTCAAGGCATGGGATCACACGCTTGGCGAGCATTCTGAAGCCGAAAGAAAGGCTTACCCGCCGCGCGCCGGTTCGTAAAGTAAGGCGGGATGGGCCCCCGGCCGCTCTGGGCCCGCGAGCCTCAGCGCTTTGGCTTCGGCTCGTAGAGGTCGAGGAGCTTCTCGATGCTCGTGAGGCTGTTCTCGATGGCGTCCTGCACGATGCCGTGCATCGTCGCGCTCGAGCCCTTGAGGGCCTCGTAGTATCGCTGCCGCTCGGTCGAATGGATGATGGCCGGCGGGTACCCGCTGCGGAGGAGCAGCAGGTTCATCACGAGCCGCCCGACCTTGCCGCTGTCGGTCGTGAACGGAAAGACGCGGAGGAGATCGTAGTGGGCGCGCGCGGCGAGGCGCACGGGCGTGCGCGTCCGGCGGGTCTCCGGGTCGTTCACCCAGTCGATGATCTGCCGCAGCTTGTAGGCGATCTTGTCGGGCGCGGCATACTCGTGGAAATACAGCCGATGCTGCGGGATGTCCTTCCGGTACTTGACCGTCTTGACGTCCCCCTCCTCGGGATGGAGCACGCAGTAGATGCGCTTCACGACGTCGACCGTGACGGGCTGGCGCCGCTTCGTGGCGTATTCGCGGATGAAGTTCAGCGCCTCGCGATGCCGACGGATCTCCTCCACCACGGGCTGCATGCTGGAGTCGAACGCGATGTTCGCGTCGCTCACCCCGATGGCGGCGCGAAGCTCGGCCATCGTGTAGACGACCCCTTCGAGCGCGCTGTCGTGCGCGATCCAGCTCATGTCGAGGTCGTCCCTGTACTTCTCCTGGGTGTCCGGGGGCGCGCTCTTCAGGCGGTCCTCGAGGTACGCGGTGCGCTCCTCGACGGACTGCACCTTCGGCGGCTCTTGGGCCGGAGTCGCAGCTTTCTTCTTCGTGGAGGGTCTGGACGGCATCCGCGCCTGAAGTTGGCATCACGTGGAGATTGCTGGTCTTTCGGGACAGAGCCCGCACGACGACGTGGCGTCAGGCTAGTGAACTCGAGAGTAAGGCGTCAAGCACGCGCTTCACAACGCTGCACCGGGGATGACGGGGCTTGATTGCCCGTGCCCAGCGGCGTAGGCCGTTCCCCTCCCTTGCTCGCCCAGCTCACGGTCCGCAATGTCGTGCTCATCGAGCGCCTCGTGCTCGAGCTCGCGCACGGCTTCAACGTGGTCACCGGCGAGACGGGGGCGGGCAAATCGATGGTGGTCGACGCGCTCTCCCTCGTCCTCGGGGGTCGGGCGCGCCCCGACCTCGTGCGAGGGGGGGCCGACGAGGCCGAGGTGGAGGCGCTCTTCGAGCTACCGCCCGGCTCGCGCGCGGCGGCCAGGCTGGAGGAGGCGGGCATCCCCAGCGAGCGCGAGCTCGTGGTGCGCCGCGTCGTCCAGGCCGAGGGGCGCAGCCGAGCCTACGTCAACGGGCGCCTCTGCACCGCGGCGCAGCTCGCCGAGATCGCCGCGGACCTGTGCGACATCGCCTCGCAGCACGAGAGCGTGTCCCTCACCGATCCGGCGACCCACGTCGAGTACCTCGACGCTTTCGGCGGCCTCGAGGCGGAGCGGGTGCGCGTCGCCGAGCAGGTCGACGGCCTGGCGGAGGTGCAGCGGGAGCTCGAGGCCGCCAGTGCCCAGGAGCGCGGGCGAGCCGAGCGCGACGACTTTCTCCGCTGGCAGATGCGCGAGATCGACGAGCTCGAGCCGCGTGACGGCGAGGAGACCGAGCTCGAGCACGAGCGCGGGCGGCTCCGGCACGCCGAGAAGCTCCAGGTCGCCACGAGGCACGCGGCCGAGCGGCTCTACGAGGGGGAGGGTGCCATCTGCGACGAGCTCGGGCGCCTCGCGGCGGAGCTCGATCAGGCCGCCGGCATCGATGGCTCGCTGGCGGCCCTGGCGCGCACCGTGGAGTCGGCTCGCGGTGAGCTCTCCGACGCCGCACGGGCCCTCTCTCGCTACGCGGAGACGGTCGAGGCGAGCCCCGAGCGCCTGGCCGAGGTGGAGGACCGCGCCTTTCGCTTGCAGAAGCTCTTGCGCAAGCACGGCCCTGCGACCGCCGACCTCCTCGCGTACCGCGCCGGCCTCGCGCGCGAGCTGGCGTCGCTGGAGAGCGCGTCGGAGAGGGTGGGCCAGCTCGAGGCGGAGAAGACGCGTCGCGCCGCCGAAGCCGGTACCGCCGCCCGGAGCCTCTCGCGCAAGCGCCGCGACGCGGCGGAGAAGCTGGCCGACGCGATCGGCCGCGAGCTCGCGCAGCTCGGCATGGGGCGGGCGCGCGTGGTGGTCGACGTGCAGCCGACGGCGAGCGCGGGGGACGCGTTGCTCGTCGATGGGGCTCGGCTGACCCGCACCGGGATCGATCGCGTCGAGTTTCTCATCGCGCCCAACCGCGGGGAGGAGCCGCGACCGCTGCGCCGCATCGCCAGTGGCGGGGAGCTCTCGCGCGCGCTCCTCGCGTTGAAGCGCGTCCTGGCCGACCAGGGACCGGCCGGCACCTACGTGTTCGACGAGGTCGACGCCGGCGTCGGTGGGGCCGTCGCGGAGGTCATCGGCCGGTCGATCGCCGAGATCGGCCGGCATCGCCAGGTGGTCTGCATCACGCACCTCCCCCAGATCGCCGCCCTCGCGGACGCGCACTTCGTGGTCGACAAGACCGAGTCGCGCGGGCGGACGCACACCAGCGTGAAGCGCCTCCAGCCGTCCGACCGGGTCGAGGAGATCGCGCGCATGCTGGGCGGCATCAAGGTGGGCGAGGCGACGCGCCGGGCCGCCGCGGAGCTGCTCGCCGCGAAGGGTTGAGTGCTCCAGGTGCCCGTCGTGGACACTACGGGCACACACCCTCGCTCGCGACTCGGCTAGGCGACGAAGAGCGAG
>JBEKGQ010000706.1:0-4111 GCA_050012715.1 Polyangiaceae bacterium | reverse complement strand
CTCCTGGCGAGACTCCCGTGGGGCGCTCCCTAGTACGGGCGCGTGCTACCTTCGAGGTGACCGTGAGCATCGGACCGGGCGCGATCCTGGGCGGAAAGTACCGCCTTGAAGACTCCATCGGTCGAGGTGGGATGGGCGAGGTGTTCGAGGCGACCAACCTCGTCACCGGCCAGCTCGTGGCGGTGAAGGTCGTCAACCGCGCCTTCGCGGACACGATGCTCATCGAGCGGCTGCGGCGCGAGGCCGAGGCCGCGCGGCGCGTGCAGAGCGAGTTCGTGCCGCAGCTCTTCGACGTCGACAAGACGCCCGAGGGGGAGCTCTTCCTCGTCATGGAGCTGCTCCACGGCGAGACGCTCGCGGCGCACCTGCGCCGCCGCGGAGGCCTGCTCGAGTGGGACGAGATCCTGCGCATCGGGGAGGACGTGCTCCACGGCCTCATCGACGCCCACGCGGCGGGCGTCGTGCACCGCGACCTCAAGCCGGGCAACATCTTCATCGAGGCGCTGCCGGACCAGCGCACGCGGGCGCGCATCCTCGACTTCGGCGTGTGCAAGCTCGACGTCCACGACGGCGAGTCGCTGACGACGACGGGCGAAGCGGTGGGGACGATCGCGTACATGGCGCCCGAGCAGATCCGCGGCGCGTCGAAGGTCGACGAGCGCGCGGACCTCTACGCGTTCGCGATGGTGGCCTTCGAGGCGATGAGCGGCCGCCTGGCCTACGACGCGAGCGGGTCGATCGCGCTCATCGCGTGCAAGCTCGAGAAGCCGGCGCGGAGCATCCGCGACCTCGGGCGCGTGCCCATCCCGCCGGGCCTCGACAGCCTGCTCTCGCGATGCCTCGCGCGCCGCCCGGCCGACCGACCCGGCTCCGCCGCTGATTTGCTGCGCGAGTGGTGCACGCTGGGGCCGGCGACGGTGGCGCCCTCGCCGGTGACGCCGGGGCTCGACATCGCCGAGCCCGCCACCGAGGCCGGGTTGACCGCCGCGCCGACGCTGATGACGCGCACGGCGAAGCGCGGCTCGCGGCTCGGCTTGATGGTCGCGGGCGGGGCGCTCGTCGCGTCGTGCGCGGTCCTCGCGGCCGGGCTGAGCCTGCGGGCGCCGGCGCCCGCGGTGGCGGTCGCGGCGACCGCGGAGACGGCGGCGGTGACCTCGCCTCCCCTGCCCGTCCCGTCGGCGACGGCAGCCGCGGACCCTCCCCCCGACACCAGCACCGCGCAGCTCGAGATGCCCCCGGTCGTCCTGGCGGGCGGCACCGATCCTCCCGACGCGGGCGCGCCGCGCGCGGGTCGGGGGCGGCACGGCAAGCGCGTTTGGACGCCGGGGGCCGCGCCCACTGCCCCGCGGCGCGCGCCGACGGAGCCCCAAATCGTCAACGAACCGCGGTATTGATCGGGGCGGATGCTCCGGCGGCTCGTGCTCGCGGCGGCGGTCGCGGCGGCGCTCCTCGCGTCGTCGCCGCCGGGGCGCGCGGACGACGACCCGCGCGACCGCTCGCGCGCCGCGTTCCGCCGCGGAGTCGCCCAGGCCCACGACGGCAACTACACCGCCGCGCGCGACTCGTTCCTCGAGGCGTACAAGCTCTTCCCGCATCCGAGCATCCTGCTCAACGTGGGCATCGCCCGCGCGCACACCGGCGAATGGCTCGAGGCGGAGCAGGACCTCGTGCACTTTCTCGCCGACGACGGCGGCGCGCAGCCGGACGAGCTCCTCAGCGCGCGGCAGGAGCTCGCGCAGACCCGAAGCCACCTCGGGACCTTCCGGCTCCGCGTCTCGCCGGACGGGGCGCGCGCGCGAATCGACGCCCACCCCATCGCGCTCATCCCGGGCGGCTTCGTCGACGTGCGCACGACGCGCGGCACGCACGAGCTCGACTGCGAGGCCGACGGCTACACGCCCACCCGGCGCGCGATCGTCGTCGCGGCGGAGCGCGCGCCGAACGTCGACCTGACGCTGGCGGCGGAGGGCGCGCCCGCGCCGGCGTCGACCGGCGAAGGCCGGCGAACCGCGGGCTGGTTCCTCGTCGGCGGCGGCGTCGTCGCGGCGGGCATCGGGATCTTCTCGGGGCTGACCGCCATCTCGCTCGCGCACGACTACAACACGTCGGATAACAGCTCCTACCAGGACCCTTCGACCAAGGCGCGCGGCATCGTGTTCCGCACGTCGGCCGACATCGCGTTCCTCGGCGCGCTCGCCCTCGGGGGCGCGGGGCTCTACTTCCTGCTGACGCCGGGGGACGCCGGGGCGGCCCAGGCCCGCCTCGTCTTCGGGCCGGGCTTCGGCGGCCTCGCGGGGCGCTTCTAGCGCCGCATCTCTGCCATTAAGTATCACGGAATCGCCCGGAACTTGGGAGCTTCTTTCGGCATCTCTCCGGGTGTCTATCTGCACCGATGATGCAGCTCCTCTCTCCCCGGCCTCGCGACACAAGACGGCGAGCGCCGTCACTCATCGACGTCGAGCTCGACCCGGCGCAGCGCGACGCGGTCACGCTCCCGGCGGGGCGCTCGCTCCTCGTGCTCGGCGAGGCGGGGCACGGCAAGACGACGGTCGCGCTCCATCGGGTCGCCCACCTCTGGCGCAGCGCGCGCGGGACGCTGCGGGCGTGCGTCATCGTCCCGACCGAGGGCCTCGAGCGCTGGCTGCAGCCGCTCCTCCGCAAGCTCGGCGCCGACGTCGAGGTGCTCGCGTACGAACGATGGGCGGCCGCGCAGGCGCGCGCCGCGTTTCGCGGACTGCCCCGCCGCGAGAGCGAGGACGGGACCCCCGGCGTCGGGCGGCTCAAGCGACACCCGGCGCTCCGCGCGGTGCTGGGCGACATCGCCGGGCAGGGGCCGTCGGAGCACGCGCGGCGCTCGGATCTCTTGCACCTCTTCGGGGATCGCGCGGTGCTCGATCGCGTCGCCGCGGCGGCGGGAGGGACGGTCACGCCGCGCATGGTCGACGACGTGCTCGAGCACACCCGCGTGCAGTTCTCGCGCACCGCCGAGCAGGAGTGGTCGCACGTCACCGACCGCGCGCGCCTGGTGGCGGTCGACGGCCTCGCCCTCGACGTCGGCACCGCCAGCGCCGACGCGCGGAGCATCGACACCGAGGACTACGCCGTGCTCTTCGAGCTCGACCGCCTCCGCGCCGCCTCCCGGGGCGTCCCGCCCGCAGCGCCGCCCGCGTACGACCTCGTGATGCTCGACGAGGCCCAGGAGCTCGCCCCGCTGGAGCTCGCGCTCGTCGGTCGCAGCCTCGCCCCGGGAGGCACGCTGGTGGTCGCCGGCGATCCGGCGCAGCAGGTCGATCCCAGCGTCACGTTCACGAGCTGGGAATCGACGATGCGCGAGCTCTCGTGCGACGACTACGCCTCGGTCACGCTCGACGTCGGCTACCGCTGCCCGCCCGAGGTCGTCGCGCTGGCGCGCCGCGTCCTCGACGGGGTGACGCCGGCTCCTTCCGGGCCATCGGTCGTGCCGTTGGACGCCGCCGACGAGCCCGCCCTCGCGGCGTGGATCGCGCGCGAGCTCTCCGCCCTGGCCCGCCGCGATCGCACCGCGACCACCGCCGTCATCTGCCGGTCGCCCCTCTTCGCGCGCCGCCTGGTCGAGCGTCTCCGCCTCGGCGTCCCGGCGCGCCTCGTCCTCGACGGCCGCTTCCTCGTGCGTGGGGGCGTGCAGGTGACCACCGTCGACCAGGTGAAGGGACTCGAGTTCGACACCGTCGTCGTTCCCGACGCGACCGCCGCCGCGTACCCCGAGGAGGGCGCCGCCCGTCGCGCGCTCTATGTCGCCGTCACGCGCACCCGGCACCAGCTCGTCGTCGCCAGCGTCGGGGAGAGGACGCGGCTCCTGCCCCAGGGGTAACATCCACGCGTGCCCTCCGAGGCGGACCGCGCGAACCTCTCCGTCCACGCGGCGAACCTGCTGCGCGACCGGTACGCGCGCGTCGTCGAGAAGGTCGGCCGCAAGGGCCGGCCGCGCGCCCGCTTCCTCGCCGACCGTCGCGCCCAGACCGCGGCCGCGCTCGTGCCGACGCTGGCCGCTCTCGCGACCATCACGGGGGCCACCGCCGCGGTGACGCTCGCGACCGAGCCCGAGGCGCTGCGGGCGGCGGCCATCGCGCAG
>JBEKGQ010000705.1:0-4116 GCA_050012715.1 Polyangiaceae bacterium | reverse complement strand
GCATCGTCTCTTCTGCGAGAGAAAGGCGCAGTTTGGTTCGCTCCGTTCATTCTCGCGCGTCTCGCGCACGCGGCCCCCTTGGGTAGAGGGACGATCGTCGCCACCGGGCGAGGGCTCCCTCACGGAGGAACCTCCCATGACCGTGAGCATGCACAAGACGCTGGCTGCGCTGAGGCTTCCGACCCAGGTTCCGGCGCTCCTCGCCGCCGGCGAGGCGATCGTCCTGGCCATGACCGGCAATCCGTCCTTCCCCGACCCCACCCCCTCGATGGCTTCGGTCGCCGCCGCGCTCGCCGACCTCCGCGACGCCGAGGTCGCGACGCTGACCCGGACGCGCGGCACCGTCGCGGCGCGCGACGCGAAGCGAGCGGTCCTCGTCGGGCTCCTCGTGCGGCTCAAGGCGTACGTCCAGGGCGTGGCCGACGCGGACCCGGAGGAGGCGGAGTCGCTCATTCACGGCGCCGGCATGAACGTGCGAAAGAGCGGCGCGTTCGCGAAGCCCGAGCTCGCCGTCCGACCCGGGGCGCTGACCGGTACCGTCCGGATGGCGGTCCGGTCGGCCGGCGATCGGGCGTGCTACGAGTGGGCGTGGAGCCAGGACGGCGGCGCGACGTGGCAACTGGCTCCCGCCACGCTGCAGGCCCGCACCGTGCTCACGGGGCTCCCGGTGGGGTCGACGTGCGCGCTGCGGTTCCGGCCGGTGACGCCCGCGGGCGAGGGGAACTGGAGCCAGCCGGTGCTTCTTCTCGTGCCGTAGCCGCGCGGTCTTGCCACCGCTGCGCGTCGTGCATGGCCGGTACGACATCGGCGTCGGACATCACGAACGCTGCCGCGGGCGCTCCCCGCTTTCCCCTATTGCGTGCATACCGGCGTACTCCTTCTTTCCGGGGGCCTCCCCGATGCCACCGATTCGGACTTCCAGGGGGTGAACACGAGGCGCAGCGCCGCTCTAAGGTAGTCACGCTCGGTCGAAAAGCCGATGGTCCCGAAGCCGAGCTCGCGCCGACGTCGGCCGCCGAGTGGAGCCACATCGGTGCGGTCGTGTTCCTCGACTACTTCGCGGTGCCGACCGGCTCCTCTAGACAGGGAGTGGTTCCCGCGCGCGCGTGTCTGCTGGTTCGATGGAGAACGCTTCCACTGGCAGGGCGGGGAGCTGGCGCGGTCTGTGGGCATCCACGAGGGAACGCCGATCGTGGATCCCTGGTGGTAGGGGCACTAAGCCATCGGGGGGCGACCCACCGTCGCCCGGGAAGTCGATGGATGCGCTGCGTCAGCCGTTTTGTAGGACATCCGATTGATGGATACCCTCGCGTGGTTGCGCGCGCGCCGCGTCGTCTCAGCCGCAAGATCCCTCGCGAGCCGCGTAGCGCTGCGGGCCAACTGTCCGTACAGTGCCTCCCAGGGGAATCACCATGGCCCGTAGCAACCAGCGCAGGAACACGCCGACGTCGGTGCCGCGAGCCGACTTCGTGCGCGACCCAGCTGCCGTGCTCCGCCGAGCGGAGACGACGAGGCGCCCCATCGTCATCACCGACGATCGTGGGAGGCCGAGCGCGATCGTGTCGGCACCGCGAGACGAGCGCGAGCCGCAGCGGTAACCTCGCGACGTGGGGGACGACCTCGAGCGGTACAAGCTCTGCGAGGGACACTTCCGCGACTGGCTCCACAGCGGTCTGACGGGCTGCCGTTTTGCTTCGACGTTCGCGTCGGAGAAGCCGGTACGGATCGACTTCTACTCCCCGCTGGGTCCGATCGACCACGAGCAGATCGCCGCGTTCATCGACGGGACGGCTTCGCGTGAGATCACGGCGGTCCTCCTCTTTCCGGCACTTCGCACCGCCCGAGACACCGTCAACGTTCTCTCGGTCCTCACGCGAGGTGCGAGGTGGCGCCTGACGCGGGCACGCTGGCCGAAGGGGTACCGGAAGCCGGACTCGATCGCCCTCGGGCTCGAATGGAAAACGAAGACCGGGGAGATCTCCGACGCCATGGGGCTCGCCTACCACGGCACGATGCCGGTCACGCGCCGCGCACCGTACCTGGCGATCGTCGTCTGGGGTGGTCCCCACCAGAACCCGCTCGTGAAGGCAGGTGCCCGCGTCGGTGTTGCCAGCGCCCCCACGGGCCTCGACAAGAGCGCCCACCGCAAGCTGATGCAGGTCTCGGATGCCCGGGTGCGTGCCCTGCTGGCCGTCCCTCCGGCGGAGGACGCCGCGTGGCTTCGTCGCGTCGCGTTCATCCTCCCGAAAGCCTCGGCCACGGCGCTGCTCAAGCAGGGCTCGTAAACGGGCCTCGTCCTCGAGCAGTCCGTGACGGATGGAGAGTGGTGAATGAACGCAGCAGCACGTGACCTCGACCGCATTTACCAACGCATCGGCGAGTTCCTCGTCCGGCCTGACATGCAGCTCCGTCGGCACGCGAGCCTGCAGCAAGCGCTGCGCGGCCCCCAGCCCGGCTCGGCCGCGGTGTACGTCCACGGTGGAGGAATGATCCTTGGCACGCTCGATGGGTACGACGCCGAGAGCTCGCGCGTCGTCACGTCGGTGACCTCGGGCTGCAGGCGACCCCACGCCGCGATCATCCGCTCACCGTTCTCGCGTCGCGTTCTCCAGTCCCCGACCGGTGGACGCTTCACCGCGCCGCTGCCCGCGACGAACGCCTGCAGCGCCGCTCCGTCCTGCGGATCAAGAGTGAGGGGCGCCGCCTCTACACCCCCTCCACCAGGATGAAGCGGTAGTCGCCGCCCTGGAAGCGGTGTTTGCTGGCCTCCTGATAGGCGGGGCTCGTGTACCAGGCCCTCGCCGCCTCGCTGGTGGGGAACTCGAGGATGGCGATGCCCTCGGTCGGTGCACCCTCGAATACCTCGTGCTTGCCGAAGCGCGCGCGGTACGTGAGCGCGTGCCCGGCGATGAAGCTCGCGTGCTCCTTCGCGTAGAGGTCGAGCTCGGACCGGTTACGGGTGCGCTCCTTGGTGATGACGATATAGGCGGGCATGATCGGCTCCTTCGCGGTCGACCGGAATGTCGAGGCACGACGGAGCTTGCGGTCTCCCCCGACGGGAGAGTCAAGGCTCGGTTGCGGGTCGGCGTGGTCCCCGGCAAAGTCACCCGGGAGCCATGCGGACCACGACCGTCTCGATCGGCGACTTCTCGCGGATGACGCACCTGACCGTCAAGACGCTGCGCCACTACCACGATGTGGGACTGCTCCCGCCTGCGGAGATCGATCGCGCCACGGGCTACCGGTACTACGCGCGTTCGCAGGTGCCGAAGGCGCAGGTCATCCGGCGTTTTCGCGAGCTCGGAATGCCTGTCGACGAGGTCCGGGCCATCGTGTCCACGTCGGACCCCGCGGCGCGCACCCAGCTCATCGTCGCGCACCTCGACCGGCTCGAGCGGCAGCTGCAGGAGACGCAGTCGGCCGTGCTCGCACTGCGGGCGATCCTCGCGCGGCCTGAAGTATCGGCCCAGGTGGAGCACCGCGCAGTGCCCGCGACTGCCGCTCTGGCGATCACCGAGCGCGTGGGCGTGGAAGGCCTCGGGCCGTGGATGAGCGCCGCGTTCACCGAGCTGCTGGCAGCGCTGCGTAGCCTGCGCGTGAAGCCCTCGGGGCCGCGGGGCGGCCTCTTCGCGACCGAGCTGTTCTTGGAGGCCGAGGGTGAAGCGACGCTCTTCGTGCCGGTGAGGGAGCCATTGCGCGAGGTGGGACGGGCGCGACCGCTCCTCGTTCCCGCAGCCGAGCTGGCGATCACCGTGCACGCCGGCAGCCACGCCGATGTGGACCGCACGTACGGCGCGCTCGGCACGCACGTCACCGAGCACGAGCTGGGCGTCGACGGCCCGGTGCGCGAGCATTACCTCGTCGATCGGTTCGACACCGAGGACGCGCCCCGCTGGCGGACGGAGATCGGCTGGCCGATCTTCCGCGCAACCAAGACGTGACGTCGCCCGAGCGCCGCAGCGGCCTTCCCGGAACGTGCTGGGTCGACCTAAACCGGCCCGTTTCTCGTGGCGAGGACTTCCTCGCGCGCGCGACGTGAGCCGTGGCAACCGTCGTGGCAACCCCGGCCCCCGTGGTGCTCAACTAGCGTCCGGACCGGGCTCCCGTGGTTCCGGC
>JBEKGQ010000704.1:0-4120 GCA_050012715.1 Polyangiaceae bacterium | reverse complement strand
GGGACCCAGCGACGCGGCGCGCGCGAAGAGCGGCCTCGCCTCCTCGACGTGCCCGGTGCGAAAGAGGAATGTCGCCTTGGTCTCGAGGGTCGACGGGTCGTCCGGGTCGAGCGCCATCAATCGGTCGAGCGCGTGCGTGGCCTCCGGTACGCCGGCCGGGCCGCGGTCGAGCATGAGGCGCGCGTAGCCGCGCAGGGCTTCTCCCGCGTCCGGGTCGAACTGGAGGACGGTGGAATAAGCGCGCACGGCGTTCCAGGGCTCCTTGACCGAGCCGTAGTAGCCGGCCAGCCAGTCGTAGAGCCTCGCCACGTGCACGTCCCGGCCGCCGATCTCCGCCACCCGCCGCTCCGCCTCGGCGCGCTGGCCCGCGCTCGCGTACGCCATCGCCTCCACCGCCGCGAGGTCGTCGCCCGCGATGGGCTCGCCGACGAGCGCGGGCCACGAGACGAGGTGCGCCGGCGCATCGCTCCCGGCCTTGATGGGCGGCGGTCGCCTCTGGATCCAGTGGTCGGTGATCGTGACCAGCGTGGGGCTCGTCGGCGAGCCCGCGCGCATGTGGCACGTCACGCAGTGGTCGTTCTGGACCTTCCGCGCTTCCACGCTCTCCGTGCACGGATGGTCGTGGTGACACGCGTTGCACTTCGCGTCCCACCACGACGCCGGCTGCTCGAACGAGCTCCGGTGCGGATCGTGGCAGCTCGTGCACACGAGCTTGCCGGCCGAGCCGCGCCAGCACGCGCTCCGGACCATGCGCTCCGAGTGCCCGAGGAGGATGAAGCGGTCCGGCTCCGGCGGCTCCCCGGCGTAGTTCACGCGGTAGGCGCCGAGCGGCTCGCCCGGCCGATAGCTGAACTCCCCGCGATCGGCGCGAAGCTGCGAGTAGCTCGACTCGTGGCACTGGGTGCACACATCGAGCTGGAGCGTGGTCGAGAGGTGCGCCGGGTTCACGATGTCGGCCGCGAGGAGGCTGCGCGCGTGCTTCTCGCCGGGGCCGTGGCACCGCTCGCATCCGACGCCCGGGGGGAGCGGGTCGAGGAACACCTCGTCCGTGCCGGCGCGGCGTCGGGGGTAGTCGGTGTGGCAGGAGATGCAGAAGGCCCCCAGCGACTTCGAGAAGCGCGGATTACCCACGGTGGCGGCGGGGTCGATGCCCCAGCGGTCGGCCTTCGCGTAGTAGTCGAGCGGGATCTGGTAGAGGCGCTCGCCCTGGCGGAAATAGAAGGCCATCCCGTAGCTGCCGGCGCTGTACGCGTAGTCGAGCTTCTCGACCCAGCTCTGCACGTGCGAGCCGTCCGGGGCGGCGACGATCTCCTCGACGAAGTAGTCGGTTCCCTTGCGGTAGGGCCGGTACGAGAAGCCGCTCCGCTCGTGAACGACGGGCTGCGCTGCGCCGGCGTCGAAGATGCGCGCGAGCCACTTGCGGTCGAGCGACGCGAGTGGGCGAAGCCCGGTCCGTGCCATCGAATGGCGCTCGTAGCTGACGTAGAGATCCTTGTGGCACTCTTTGCACGCCTCCGAGCCCACGTACCCCGGCTCGGTGACGCCGCCGGGAGGGGTCGTCGGCAAGGGGCGCGACCAGTCGACCGGCACCGCGGGCAGGTGAATGCTGGCGAGGGGGCCGGGAGGCGCCGCCGCCGACGCGCTCTCTGCCGGCGCGGGGCCGGGGGCGGGCTTGGAGCCACGATCGCAAGCGCCCGCGGCCGGCACCGCGAGGACGACCGCGAGGAGAAGCAGCGAGAAGCGTCGCGACGACACGGGTCAGCTTCGGAGCGTATCGCGTTCCCGGTCCATTTGACCCGTCGCCGATCGCGCAGACATGATGGGGACAGCAATGCGCGTCGCCGCGCTGGTGATTCCTCTCGCGCTCGCCGCCCTCTTCGCGGCGTGCAAGAAGCCGCCGCCCGTCCCGGCGCCGGAGACGCCGCCGGTCCCTTCGGTCGGCGAGTTTCTTCCGCCCTCGCTCGACGTGCCCGACTACGTCGGCGCCGCCGTTTGCGCCGAGTGCCATCGCGCCGTCTACGACGCGTGGCAGCGTTCTCCACACGGCCGCTCGATGGCGGTGGCGTCCGCCGACACGGTGCTCGCGGGCTTCGACGGCCCGCCCGCGAAGCTCGCGGACGGCAGTGTGTCGTTCTCGCGCGACGGCGACGGCTATTACATGGACATCGCGTCGCGGACCGCGCACGAGCGCCGCAAGGTGGATCTCGTCCTCGCGTCGGGGCGGCAGCATCAGCTCTACGTCGTGAAGGGGCCCGACGGTGCGCTGACGCTGTTGCCCGTCGTCTGGGGGACGAAGGTCAAGGAGTGGCTGCCGCTCTCGCTCTACCAGGGAGCGGACCTCGATCCGGCGTCACCGAAATACTGGGGCGGGCAGGACATGACGAAGGGCTGCGTGAGCTGCCACCTGAGTCAGGCCTACCGGCACGTGGGGCCCGAGGGGGCGAGCAGCGCGTACGTGGATCTCTCCGTCAACTGCGAGTCCTGCCACGGCGCCGGCGCCGAGCACGTGCGGCGGCGGAAGGCGGGTCGCACCGACGAGGTCTACCGGAGCCTCGCGACGCTGGGCAGCGTCGAGGAGTCGCGGGTCTGCGGGGGCTGCCACGGCTTCCAGCTGAAGCGATACGTGTTTCCGCCGGCGGAGGACAAGCTCCCGCAGATCTTCGTGATGTCGCTCCTGAACGAGTCGCTCCGTCCCGACGGCACCCAGCATGGGACGAGCTACCAGTATCCGGCGCACGTCCTCAGCGCGGGATTCCGGGAGAAGGTCCTCCGATGCAAGGACTGCCATGCGCCGCACGGCCTCGAGGCGCGCGACAAGCTCGGCGAATCCGCCCAGGGCGCGCTCTCGAACAAGCAGTGCACCGACTGCCACGAGGACCTCGTCGCAGCCAAGCCCGTCGCGGCGCACTCTCATCATCCAGCGTCGGTGCGCTGCGTCGACTGCCACATGTCGTACTCGTGGGTGGGAGACGACGACCACAAGCACCAGCGCACCTCGGATCACTCGATCTCGATCCCCCACCCGGAAGAGAGCATTGCCTTCGGGACGCCGAACGCGTGCACGACGTGCCACACGGACAAGACGGCGCCGTGGTCCGTGGATGCACTCCGGAGGTGGAAGGCCAAGAACGCCCTCGGCGTGCGCGACTGGGTGGAGACCATCGCGATGGGGCGCAAGAAGGCGCCGGCGGCGGTGGCGCGGCTCACGCAGATGCTGGCGGACCCCAACACTGTGCCGTACCTGAAGGTGTCGGCGCTCGATCTACTGCTCTTGCAGCCGCCCGATCCGAGCCTCATCGAGGCAGCGCGGCCGTACGCCACGGATCCCGATCCGTATCTCCGGGCCAGCGCGATACGCCTCCTCGACCAGGTCGACCCCTCGGGGCGCCCGCGGTGGCGTGCGCTGGGCCTCGCCGACCCGCACCCGTACGTGCGGATGGAGACGTTCTCGGCCGTCAAGGACGTGCAGACGCTCTCTCCGGAGGCGATCGACCGCCAGCTCGCCGATGTGCTCCAGTATATGTCGCCGCCCACCGACGGCGTGGTCCACGTACTGACGGTGCATCACCGGCGGGGCGAGCTCCGCGAGGCTCTAGCGCTGATCGACCTCGTCCAGCGGATCACGCTGCCTCGCGAACGCGAGCGCTTGAACCTCGGCGAGGTGCGCGCCCGAATCGAAGCGGACCTCGCCAAGCGCGAGGCCGGCGCCCCGTGAGCCGCCTGCTCCGTCGCGCCAGTTCAGAATGAGAACGAAGTTCGGGGACTGAACTCGTTCCGGTACGGCTTCTGAACCGCCCTCGCCGGCCGACGAGTAGTTCCATGGGGTTATTCGCTGGCACGTCGGCTGCTCAAGCATTCCTCCGCGAGACCTTCCAACTCGCAGAGGAGACTCTCCATGGGCAACCGCTGGCAGATGCTGTTGGGACTCGGAGCAGGGTTGCTGGTGGCGGGCTTCTCGGTCGCGTCACTCACCGGCTGCTCGAACGCAGCGCCCACATCGAGCCGGCCCACCGCCGCGGAGCTCCAACCCGGGCTGAACATCCTCGACGCGAAGGATCCGGCGGTCGGCCTCAGCGCAGCCTACCTGGAGAACGGTCGGGTCGTGTACCTCGAGACCCGC
>JBEKGQ010000703.1:0-4126 GCA_050012715.1 Polyangiaceae bacterium | reverse complement strand
GCTCCAGGAGCGAGAGTCCCGCCGGCCATCGACTCTTTCTCGAAGGCGGACGTCTCGTCCTTGCCCATCTGTCCGAGCGAGTTCCGCGCCTCGGCGGTCTTCGCGTTCGCGAGGTACTTGCGGACGCCGTAGATGGCGAGCACCGCCAGGATGCCGATGATCGCGACGACGATCATCAGCTCGATCAACGTGAACCCCCGTTTTGCACCCTTGAGCATTCGACGCATGTTTTTCTCTCCTCGTCCTTCCGTATTTCGAGTTCTGTATGCCGAGCGGGCTAGTCGCCCTCGCTGTCCACATAGACCTGATTTGCCCACGAGGTCGTGTAGACGCTCGTGTTGGGGAGCTTGCCGTCGGCGGCGAGATCGCACGTCGCCGAGACGATGAACCAGTCGACGGTCGACGGCTGCGGAAACGCCAGCACCTGCCCATTGACCGTCACCGACTTGTCGGTCGGCCCGGTGTTCGCGGGGCCGGCCGTGGTCGCGTATCCGAACATCACCGGCCCATCGACGTGGAGTGGCAGCATCGACCAGTCCATCCCGGGGTTGCAGACGGTGCACGTCGCGCCCCACCCGGTCACCGTCGTCTCGATGGGGGAGTTGCTCGGGTAGTACGGGCCGGTCACGATCGACACCGAGATGTTCGCGTACTGCTGCGTCTCCGCGTGGTAGCCCTCCTGCGCGACGCGGATGTTCTGCACCATGCTCGTCGCTTCGGAGACGTGGGAGGATGTGATGAGCTTGCGGTAACCGACGACGGCGAGAGAGGCGAGGATGCCGATGATCGCGACCACGATCATCATCTCGATGAGCGTGAATCCGCGCGCTCGCTTCAGGCCGCCGACCACATACCGCTGCTCGTGCAGTGCCCGTGCCATTCTTGCCCCGCTTCTCGCGCGGACGAGGAATCCGCACGTTGCCGAGTATCCCATGGCGGGCCAGGAAGCGGACAAGCCGGCGGCTGACAATTTTCGTCACTTGCCCGACCAGGGCCCGACGGATTTCGTAGCCTCTGCAGTGGCGCGTGTGCGCGGCCGCCCACCCTCTGTCATGGTGGGCGCATAGTGGGCGCATGGTGGGCGCCCCCGTGGGCCCCGCGAGCGGGCGGTCCCTACGCGGTCTTCTCGCTCGACGGCGGCTCGGAGTCGGCCCCGTCGTCGCCCCCGTCGCCGAGCGCGTGCTTCTGGAGTCGGTAGCGCAGGCTGCGGAAGGTCACCCCGAGGAGCTTCGCGGCGTGCGTCCGGACGCCACCGGCGCGCTCCAGCGCCTGGAGCAGGAGACGCCGCTCGACCTCTCCGAGCACGTCGTCGATCTTGCAGCCCTCCTCGGGCAGCCCGACGAGCGCCGGCGTCGGCTGCGAGGCCGCTCCGGACACCTCGCGCGGAAGATCCCCGAGGCCGAGGGTCTGTCCCGTGGCGAGCGCCACCGCGCGCTCGACGATGTTCTCGAGCTCGCGCACGTTGCCGGGGAACGCGTACGCCTCCAGCGCACGCACCGCGTCGGGGGCGAAGACGCGCACGTCCTTGTTCATCTCGGCGGCGCAGCGCGCGAGGAAATGCTCGGCCAGCGGCCGCACGTCCTCGCGACGCTCGCGCAGCGGAGGGACCTCGATCCGGATGACGTTGAGCCGGTAGTAGAGATCCTGGCGGAACTTGCCGCTTCGAACCTCGTCCTCGACGTTGCGGTTGGTCGCGGCGAGAACGCGCACGTCGATGGAGACCTCGGCGCTCGCGCCCACCGCGCGCACCTTGCGCTCCTGGAGCACCCGCAGGAGCTTCACCTGCAGCGCGGCCGGGAGCTCGCCGATCTCGTCGAGCAGCACGGTGCCCCCCTCGGCTTCGCGAAAGATGCCCCGCCGGGTCGCGACCGCGCCGGTGAACGCCCCTCGCTCGTGACCGAAGAGCTCCGCCTCCATGAGCTGCTCGGGAATGGCGCCGCAGTTGATGACGAGGAAGGGCTTGTCGTGCCGGTCGCTCGCCTCGTGGATGGCGCGCGCGATGCGCTCCTTGCCGGTGCCGCTCTCGCCCGTGACGAGGACCGTCGTCCGGGCGCTCGCGATGCGCTGGATGAGATCGAGGATGCGGCGCATCCCCTCCGACGGTCCGAGCACCTCTCGCCCCTGCTCGCGGCCGAGCTGCGCGCGGAGGCGCTCGTTCTCGGCGACGATGGCGCGCTTCTCGAGGGCCTTCTGGACGAGGGCGCGCAGCTCGGTCGTGGCGAACGGCTTGGTGACGAAGTCGTAGGCGCCGCGCTTCATCGCCTCGATGGCGGTCTCCACCCCTCCGTGCGCGGTCATGACGATGACCTCGGTCCGGGCCGTCCGCTGCTTCACGAGCGTGAGCAGATCCATCCCGCTGCCGTCGGGCATGAGGAGGTCCGTCAGCACGACGGCGTACGGGTCGGGCGCGTTGTGGACGGCGTCCTGCGCCGCCATGAAGCCCGGGGCGAGCGTGACGTCGTACCCCTCCCGGCGGAAGAGGATGGCCAGCATGTCGCGCAAGCCCGGCTCGTCGTCGACGACGAGGAGCCGCGGCGGTGAGGCAGGCGGAGGCATCCAGCGGCCAGGATAACAGGACCCGGGCTACCTCCGACGGCGGATGGAGCTTGGCGCCCTCGGCTATTGCAGCTTCGCGACGGCGGGCTTCGTCTCGCCGGCGCCGACGTTGACCGAGATCGTCTTCGTCAGCCCCTGGTCGGAGTTGACGAACTTCACCGTGTGCGCCCCCGGCTTCACCGAGATGTGCACCTTGGGCGTGCTCCCCAGCGAGCGCCCGTCGAGGAAGCACGTCGAGGGCGGGATCGAGTTGATGTTGAGGAAAGCCTCGCTGCTGCTGGTGTCGCCACCGGCCGCGGCCGCCGCGGCGGGAGCCGGCGCGGGGGCGGGGGCCGGCGCGGGCGCCGCGTTGTTGCCGGCGGGCGGCGTGTAGACGGGCGCCGCCGTCGCGACCGCCGCACCCTTCGGGTCGAGGGTCACCGTGTACGCCTTCTCGGCTTGCCCGTCATCGAACGTGATCGGCTGGTTGTAGTCGATGAACCCGGTCTTCGTGCCCTGGAGGGCCCAGGTCTTCGTCGTGTCGATGTCGACCGAGATGGGCAGCATCGGCAGCTCGCGCCGGTCGGCGCCGCTGACGAGGAAGACGCGCGCGCCGGCGGTGCCGAGCGAGATCGTCGCCTTGCCCTTCAGCACCTTGAGCGTCATCGTCCCGAGGTCCTGCACGCTGTCCTTGTCGACCGTGACGTGCTTCTCCAGCGGCTGGTAGCGCTCGGAGCCGGCGAGGCGGATCGTGTGGTCGCCGGGCGGCAGGTCGCGGATCTCCTGCGGGAGCGGGCCGATCTCCTTGTCGTCGATGTAGAGCTTCACGCCGGCCTGGGCGCTGTTCACCTTGAGGCCGCTCGCCTTCGCCGTGCTCGAGAGCGAGAAGGTCGCCGTCGCGTCCTTGCCCGACTCGACGCTGACCGACTGCGACGGAGCGGAGTCGTACCCGTCCGCCAGGACCTTCACGTCGTGGGAGCCGGCGCTGACCTGATCGACGATGCACGGGGCGGTCGCGCACGGCGTCTTGCGGCCGTCGACGAAGATGTCGACGCGGTTCACCGCGCCGTTCTTCGAGTCGGTCACGTTGATCGCGATGCGCCCGCTACGCGGCATGAGGAGGAACGCCGCGATGCCGATCGCCGCGACGCCGCCGAGGCCCAGGGCGACCCACAGGCCCGTGCGGTTCTGTGGCGGCCGGACGAGCGCCGTCATCTCCATGTTGCGCGGCGGCGGCCGGTACTCGGGCACCGAGGGCGAGCGCGGCATCGGCAGCGGCGCCGGCGCGGGCAGCCCCATCAGCGGGTTGTGCGGCTGCATCGAGGGCGGCGGGGGCGGCGCCGCCGAGGGGCTCGCCATGAACGGGTTCATGCCGCCGATACCCTGCTGCGTCGTGGGCGGCGGGGGTACGGGGCTGTGCATCGGAGGCGGCGGGAATGCTCCGGGGGCGGCGGGGGGGTTCGAAGCTCGCCCGATGTTCGGCGGGGGCGGCGGCGGGGTGGGCCTCGCCGCGGGCTGGGAGGTCGACGGGGGGGGCGGCGGCGCGGCCATGGGCGCCGTCAGCCCGAGGAGGGTCGACTTGGGCTTGGCG
>JBEKGQ010000702.1:0-4130 GCA_050012715.1 Polyangiaceae bacterium | reverse complement strand
CGATCCGCTCCCGAGCGGTGAGCCGGGCGCCGCACTCGCGCTCGAGCTCGTAGACCCCGTCGTTCTCGAGGTAGTAGCCCACGCACGATCGGGCGCCGGTCTCGTGTCGACGCGCCAGCTCGAGCGCGCGCGTGGCGACGCCCGGCTCGTCGACGCCCGCGCGCAGCGCGACGCGTTCGACGGCGTGCCGGTACCCGTCTCGACAGGCAGGGTCCGTTCGCGAGTAGACGCCCTGCCGGTCGCCAGAGAGAATCTTCTCGACGACGCTCGTGCGCTCGAAGAAACGGCTCCACTCGTACGTCGTGATCGTGCGCATGCTCGCGATCGCGTTCGCGACGGCGAGCTGGTCGGCGGCCTGGCGCAGGTGCAACCGGTGCCCGAGCTCCTCGGGCGAGGCGCCCAGCTCCGTGGCGCGGTCGCGGATCCACTGGATGGTGCGCGAGCTCGACTCGTGCTCGCGCAGGAGCAGCCTCCAGAGGTGAACGAGCAACGGAGCGTCGACGGTCGCCCGCTCGAGGCGAGCGAGAATCGCGTCGGCGTGATCGGGGTGGTCGACGAGGTCGCTCGTCAGCGCCATGGCCCGCGCGCGCCCGGTGTTCGACGTCACCGCGCGCGCCGCCTCGCCCAGGACCACGAGCAGCCCCAACCTGAGCATGATGGGAATCGCCCACAGCTCGCCGATCGTCAGCGGCGATACCGTCTGGTAGCCGTCGATGTAGAGGGCCAGCGAATCGGGGTCGAGGCGGGCGTCGGAGTGGAGCAGGTAATCGAGACAGGCGGCGTAGACGCGCGGATAGCGTGCGTGGTCCCCGCCGGTGACGCGGGGTAGCTTGCGCAGGTATCCGCGGGGCAGATCGTCGTCGATCTCCCGGATCTGCTCCTCGATCACGTAGCGATTGTCGAGAAGCCACTCCTCCGCCGAGACCGAGTCGACCCGGGCGCCGTCCTCGGCACCGAGGATGGAGTACGCCCTCTCGATCGTCGCGCGCGTCTGCGCGAAGAGGCCCGGCAGGGGGCCGGTGCGCAGCGAGAGCTTCGGCGCGCCGTGGATCCTGGCGATGTCGGCCGCGTGGGCTCGAAGTGTATCGCCGTCCAGCACTCTTCCCTTGTAGGTGCCGGCTTCGTCGGCCTCACAGGTCAGAGCGAGCGAGACGGTGGGTGGCAGGCTCGGACGGGGCAGCTCCGTCGTCATCGCTCACCGTCACGCCGCGTCCGGGCTGCGAGCGTCGCAAGTACGGTGCAGCCACTCACCGTTCGTCAGAGGCCACTCGGACGGAGTGCGAGCACAGCAAGCAAACGGTTCGTCCATGTGGATGCGGCAACCGATGGCGGTTCCGCCACACACGGGGCATGGATGGGCGCCGCTCACGCCCATCCAGTCGGTCTCGATCGACGTGGTCTGTTGTGCCGTACGCATGAGCGGGCCAATCGAGCAACGTCCATGCCGCCACGCTTCACGGGGGGCCACCGGAGGAAGTGTCTCGAACGATCGCGACTTGCCTCGCGACGAGGTGGCTTCGCCGTCGAGCGTCTCGAGCGTGGCGGCTTGGATCGCGCGGGGCAGAAATGGCGCGAGATCGGCAGGGCACTCGAGTTGCACGGCTATCGCCGCGCTCGAGCGAGTTTCTCGAGAGAGCGGAGGACGACATGGCCACGAAGACCACCATCGATCAACTCAACACGTTGCTCCGAGACGAGCTCATCGCCATCGCGACCTACGGACAGGCCCTGGAAGGTCGCTCGGCCTACTCAGGGAAGACCGAGCTCTCGCTCTGTCAGCGCTCCCACGAGAAGCGCGCGGAGATCCTTCGCGAGGAGATCGAGATCCTCGGAGGCGTCCCGGCCGAGAAGACCGGGCTGCGCGGCGTCGTCGCGAGCGTGGTGGAAGGCGGCGCGGTCGTGGTCGGTGAGGGCGCCGCGCTGCGTGCGCTCGAGGAGTGGGAGGAGAAAGAGCTGCGTGACTACCTCCAGCGCTGCGACGATCTCGAGCCGCAGGCCCGTCAGATCGTCAAGACGCGGCTCCTGCCCGAGCAACTCGAGACCCACCGCGTGATGACCGACCTGAAGCACCGAGCCTCGGCCGCCGACTGACGAGCCGAGATCGCGGACGTCAGGGCTTCGCGATCTTCATCACGGTGCCCGCGGCCTGTCCCTGGCCCACGTTGGTCCAGTAGACGCTGGTCGCGTCGAGCGCGATCCCCTGCGGGCACGGCTGCCCGGAGGCGACCACGACGGGCGTGCCCCCGGCGACCGGGACGCGCATCACCGTGCCCGCCCCGAGGTCGGTCCAGTAGACGTTGCTCGAGTCGACGACGATTCCCCACGGACCCGTCGCCGGCGCGAGCACGACCGGGCTGCCTCCGCCGAGGGGAACCTTGACGATGGTGCCGCCATCGGTCGCGGCGTTCGTGAAGTAGACGCTCGCGGAGTCGACGGTGATCTCGTTCGGAGCTCCCTGGTTGCCGGCGAGCAGGGACGGCGCACCACCCGTCAGCGGCGCGCTCATGACCGTCCCGCCGCCCTGGTCCAGCCAGTAGACGTGGGTGGCATCGACGGTGATTCCCGCGGGCTGCGCTTGCCCGACGGCGAACGTCGCCGCCCCGGCGTCGTCACCGACGAGCGCGCTCATCACGTCATCCCCGTCGTAGTTCGTCCAGTACGCGGTTCCCGCGGTGGCGGCGATGTCGCGCGGCTGGACTTGAAGTGTTGCGATCACCGTCGGCGGGCCTCCGTCGAGGGGGGACGCGACGACGTTTCCGGTCGCCGACGTCGTCCAGTAGACGTTGCTCGGATCCACCGCGATGCCGTACGCGCCGTTCTGGCCCGTGGCGATCGTCGTCGGAGCGCCTCCGCCGATGGGGACGCTCATGACGGTCCCGCCGATCTCGTTGGTCCAGTACACGTTGGTCGAGTCCACCGCGATCGCGACCGGTCCGCTTTGGCCCGAGGCGAGGGTCGTCACCAGTCCGGCGGACGAGCCGCCCGAGGATGGACCGATGGGGCAGCCGCCGCCGCTCGAGTCCCCGCCGGCGTCGCCGCCGGTGACCTCTCCGGCTTCCTGGCCCACCCCGGTGCTGCCATCGCCTCCGCTGCTCGAGCCGGTGCTGGATGACCCGGTGGCGTCCGACGCTCCGCCGTCCGCGGCGCCGTAGCCAACCCCACGCGAGCTCGTGCAGCTCGCGAGCGCGCCGGCACCGGCAAAGAAAAGAGCCCTCCGAGCCGGGGAGAGGGCTCGGAGGGCGGAGCGCGGGAGCCAGGAAGTGTTCCCGCTCGGCATCTTGCGACTCTTGGTTGGATAAATCACAACCGCGCCACGCGCGTCACGGGAAAGCCCCGTCGAGACCCGGGGAGGACGCTACGGCCACGTAGCCGCGTGACCGCGCTGGTCTCGCCTCGAGACGCTCTACCTAGCCGCGAGCGCGACGGGCCAGCTCGGCAAGCTGGGTGCGGCGTCCCCACGCGACGAAGAGTAGACCGACGAGGAGGCCCAGCGGCATCGCCGGGCTGTTGTGCAGGACCGCGACGTGGGTGGCGATGGCCCCCAGCATGACGGGCACGAGCAGCGCGGCTCCGACACCGCTGAGTCGCGGCACGAGGAGCGCCCCCGCCCCGAGGACCTCGAGGCCTCCGGTCACGTACCGGAACCACTGTCCGATGCCGATGACGTCGAACAGGCCGACCATCTGGGGATTGCCGCCGAGCTTGTTTCCGCCGGCGAGGAAGAACATGCCGGCCAGCAAGATCTGGAACACCCAGAGGGTGACGTTGAGGGCCTTGCCGGGAGAACGCGGAGTCGGGAGAGCGGGTGAGGTCGTGCTGGTCATACGCGAATGGATGTCCACGGCGCGGCGCAGGGGTCGAGGCGGGTGGGGAACACTGCGTTCCCGCCGCGCAACGGCGACGCATGCGCGGGTCGGCGCCTCGGGTAGTCTCGGCGCATGAGGTTCCCCGCAGTGGAGGCGTGCCTGGTCGCGCTCGCTGCCGCGTCCGTCGCCTGCTCCCGGTCCACGGGGGCCTCCGTGTCCGATGGCGGCGAGGTGGACGCCGGTGGCGTCGACGCCGGCGGCGTTCCCGTCGGGGTGACGACGCGGACGTGGATCGACACGTCGCGCCCGACTCCGCAGAACGGC
>JBEKGQ010000701.1:0-4141 GCA_050012715.1 Polyangiaceae bacterium | reverse complement strand
CACCGCCACGGCGGCGCCGACCGCGGCCAGCACGATCGCCGCCGCGATCGCGCGCTTCACGGGCTGGCCGACCTTCGGGAGGCCGTGGCTCATGATTCATGAGCCTCACTTCTCCACGCGGAGCTTCAGCACGCCGACGCCGCCCACCTCGACCGCGAGCGCGTCGCCCGCGACGAGCGGCCCGACGCCCTCGGGCGTGCCGGTGAGGATCACGTCGCCCGGCTCGAGCGTCATCATGCGGCTCACGTAGGCGATGAGCGTCGGCACGTCGAAGATCATGTTCGCGGTGTTCCCGTCCTGGCGCGTCTCCCCGCTCACGACGCACTTCACCGCGACGCCGGCCGGGTCGAGCGTCGTCTCGATCCACGGTCCGATGGGGCAGAACGTGTCGAAGCCCTTGGCGCGGGTGAACTGCACGTCCTTCTTCTGCAGGTCGCGCGCCGTCACGTCGCAGGCGCACGCGTACCCGAAGACGTGCGCGAGCGCGGCCTCCTTCGCGACGCCCTTCGCGCGCTTGCCGATGACGACCGCGAGCTCCGCCTCGTGCTCGACGCGCGCGCTCTCGGGCGGCAGGCGCACGACGCCTCCGGGACCGAGGAGGGCGGACGGCGGCTTGAGGAAGAGCAGCGGCTCGGAGGGCACGTCGTTGCCGAGCTCCTTCGCGTGCGCCGCGTAGTTGCGCCCGATGCAGACGATCTTCGACGGCGCGACGGGGCAGAGGAGCGCATCCTCGGCGACCGCCGCCGACTCGCCGCTCGGCCGCTCGCCGAGCCACGGCTCCTGCTCGAGGATGTGCGCGGCGCCCCCCTCGAAGCGCGCGAACCGTGGCCCTAGGGAGGTGCGGAGGACGCCGTAGCGCATGGCGCCCTCACGCTACACCAAGTAAGAGTCCCCCGAGAACGCGAGCCCGACGATGACGCAGACGATCCGCCTGGCCTTCTCTCCCGACAGTGACGACCTCTTCATGTTCTGGCCGCTCCTGGCCGGCAAGGTCGACGCCGAGGGGCTCGTCTTCGAGGCGGAGCGCGCCGACACCGAGGCGCTCAACGCCCGCGCCGCGTCGGGCGAGCTCGACGTCGTCGCGGTCTCGGTCGCGCGCTGGCCAGGGCTCGCGAAGGACTACCTGCTCCTGCCGCACGGCATGTCCGTCGGGCGAGGGTACGGTCCGGTCGTCGTCGTGACGGGCGCGGCGCGCTCGCTCGCGTCGCTGAAGGGCGCGCGCATCGGCGTGCCGGGCCTGCGCACGACGGCGACGATGGTGCTGCGCCTGCTCTTGCCGGAGTTCGAGGCGGTGGTGGTGCCCATCACGCCGTACGAGCGCGTCTTCGAGACGCTGCGGCGGGGGGAGATCGACGCGGCGCTGCTCATCCACGAGGGCCGCCTGACCTACGAGCGGGAGAAGACGTCGCTCGTGGTCGACCTCGGCGCCGGCTGGGCGGCGGCGACGGGTGGGCTACCGCTGCCGCTCGGTGGCAACGCGATCCGGCGGTCGCTCGGGCCGGAGCTCGTCGCGAAGGTGTCGCGCCTGTGCCAGGCGTCCATCGCGTGGGCGCTCGATCATCGCGAGGAGACGATGCGCGCGCTGCTCGAGCGCGAGACGCGGACCGGGATCGGTCTGGACCGCGATCTGCTCGACCGCTACCTCGCGATGTACGCCAACGCGGACACGCTGGGCGCCGCGCCCGACGTGCGCCTCGCCATCGACACGCTCTACGCGCGCGCCCACGCCGCGGGGCTCATCGACCGCCCCGTCCGCGTCGAGCTGGCGCCGTAGAGGAAGCTCTAGCCGCTGCTGCCCGGCGTGCTGGCGTCCGGGAACTCGAGGCCGCTGCCGCTGCTGCTCGTGCTGCCGCCGCTGGTTCCGCTGCTGCCGCCCGGGGCCTGCACGTTGGTCTCGGGCGTGCACGTGATGACGCCGCACGAGAAGGAGCCGTCGCCGTTGCCGGTGCACGGCCCCGTCCCGAAGAGCGCGCCGCTGCACACGACGGCGATGAGCGCCGCGGTGCACTCCCCGTCGCTGGACGAGAGGCTGACGCCGTCGCCGACCGCCCCCGCGTTCGGGCAGTCGTAGACGACGTCGCATGCGAGGCAGTTGCCGCCCACCGGATCGCTCGTGCTCGGCGGCTTGTCGTAGGTCGAGCCCGGATCATCGCGGCCGGTCGACGACGTCGTCGTCACGAGCGGCCCCGAGCCGCTGCTGCAGGCGGTGACGACGAGGGTCGCCCCCGCCACCCCGAACATCCCCTGGAGCCTCATGGTGCCCTCCCTCTAAAGGTAGTACGTGGCGGAGATGGCGTCCTGGAAGATGGCCCAGGGATCGGCGTTGACCTGCGTGCCGAAGGTGTTCGTCCCGTCGGACGAGGAGCTCCCGTTCGACGACAGCTTGTAGACCGAGCGCCGGTAGCTGAGGCCCACCGTGGCCTGCAGCGCGAGCTGCGGCAGGCCGATGAAGCCGAAGTAGATCTCGGCGCCGGCGCGCGCGCCGATGTCGAAGAGAAAGCCGCTGAGGCTCTGGTTCGGGCCGGCGGTGGCGCCCGCCGCGGTGGGCGGGGTGTACGTCGCGGTCGTGAAGCCCACCGTGAAGTCGGGGATGACGAGGAAGGCGTAGTGCTTGCCCTCGGCGAGCGAGATGGGCACGCCACCGTGAAGGGCGAAGCCGGTGGTCCCGGTCTTGTTGACCGTCGTGGTGGTCCCCCCGGCGACGGTCTGGTCGGAGCCGCTCGCGTACCCGAAGCCGAGGCCCCCGTCGATTCCGAACCGGTTCGTCAGCCAGTAGCGCACGCCCACGACGGGCGCGGCGACGTTGCTGCTCGTGAGGCCGCCCGGCGCCGGTACGCCGCCGCCGCCGGTGACCGGGTTGGCGATGGGCAGGTTGGTGACGTCGAAGTAGGTGACGCCGAGGTGGTGCACCCAGAGGGCCGGGTCGCTTTCCGTCTCGGCCGCCGGGGCGGCCGGCGTCTCCGCCGGAGCCGCCACGGGGGCGGGCGGGGCGACGACCACCGGGGGGGCCGGTCGCGGCGGCGGGGGCGGGGGAGGTTCCTGGCCCCAGGCCAGCGCCGACCCCAGAGTCACCGAGACCATCGAGAGCCCGGCCGTGGCCAGGCGAGTCATCCGCTTCATAAGGCCCCTCACTTTCTGGGCGGATGAGGCCATTTTCGAGCCGACCTGAGCAAGATTGCAGCGAGAAGCCCCCCACAGCTGTCGGGAAGCGGACATCCGGGGGTGGGCCAAAGGGCCTGCGAACCCGCTGGAGACGTGCACTGGCGCCTGCGCACGCTATTTGCTCAACTGAATCGTGATGCAGTCCGGCCTTCAGCAGGAGTCGTCGCCCCGCGCGATGCAGCACCGCGCGAAGTTCGACGCCCTGCGCAAGCGGGTCTTCGAGGAGATGGGGCGCGGCTCGGCGCGGTGGCGGCTGACCTGGCTCCTGCCGTTCAACGTCTTCGTCGTCGTCCTGCTCGTGGCCCGCGGGGAGTCGCACAGCCGGGCCATCGTGCAGGGATGCGCGGTGGCGATCATCGGCGTCCTCTTCGCGGCTCGGACGGTCTGGGAGCACCGCCTCCTCAAGGTGGGGTCGCTGTTCGTCGGCATCCTCTCCTACTTCACGCTGCTCGCGACGACGGGCGGCCTGGGGAGCCCGCTCTTGATGACCGGCGGCATCATGATGTCGGCCGCGGCCATCACGTTCGTCGAGCCCCGCTGGATGCGCCCGGCGGTGTTCGCCGTCTTCCTCGTGGGCTTCGTCGCCCTCGCGCTCCTGTCGCGGACGTCCGTGCTCGCGACGTCGGCGCCGCTCGAGACGGGCCTGGCGACCCCGGAGTACGTGACCCTGGCCCTCCTCGCATCGGTGTTCGGGATGATGGGCGTCTACCGCATCGGCTGCGCGATGACGCTCGGCTACGAGCGCGCCGCGATGGAGCTCGCCGAGCGTCGCGAGGAGGTATGCACCGAGAACACCGACCGCACGCGCGCCCTCGAGGGCATGGCGGCGCGCCTCGCGCACGAGGTGAAGAACCCGCTGGCCGCGATCAAGGGCCTGTCGGTGCACATGTCGCGGAACGCGTCGGACCCGAAGACCGCCGAGCGGCTCGCCATCGTCGCGGCGGAGGCCGATCGCCTCCAGGGCATCGTCGAGGGGTTC
>JBEKGQ010000700.1:0-4148 GCA_050012715.1 Polyangiaceae bacterium | reverse complement strand
CGCGACGCCGTGCGGGGCAAGGACACCCGCGAGCTCGCACGGATCGAGATCGCGCTCGCGGTCGCCGCCGCGGCCCGCGACGACGACGACACGGCGCGGGCGCGGCTGGCGTCGGTTCGCGCGCTCGCCGGCCTTCCGGCGAGCATCCTCGGTCGCGCGTGGATCGTCGAGGCACGGCTGGCGCGGTTCACCGAAGGCGCGGTCGTCCCGGCGCCGCCCGATGCCGAGCCGAGCGCGGACGATCCGCTCGATCCCGACGAGCACATCGAGCTCGCCTCCGAGCTCGCGCTCGAGCGCGCCCAGCAGGCCCGCGAGGGCGGGCGGATGGCCGCCGCCCACGCCGAGCTGGCCCGGGCCCACGAGGTCATCGACCTCAGCGGCTCGCAGCGCCTCGTCGCGGCGTTCGAGGTCGAGTCCGCCTGCTACGCCGCCGACTGCGGCGACGTCGACCAGGCGCGCACGCGATTCCGGAGCGCCATCGGGCGGCTTCACGAGGCGGGGCTACGCCGCGGCGAGGGGCGGGCGATGATCCGCTTCGCCGAGTTCATCGCCACGCGTACCGAGCGCACCGGCGACGAGTCGGCCGCGGTCTGGCTGGGCCGCGCGCAGCAGGTCCTCGGGCCCGCCGCGACATGGCGGGATCGGCTCGCGATCCGCACCGGCTTCCGCGCCTTCGGGCGGCGCGTCTTCGATCGCGTGATGACCGAGGAGACGGTCACCCGCATCGAGGCCTTCGAGCGCGCGCGAGGCTCGCTCGTCAACGCGCTGTCGAACGTCGCGCACGCGACGGACCGGGCGCTCACGGATCTCGAGGTCGGCGTCGACCACGGCGAGGACGTGAAGGCGCTCGAGAAGCGCATCGAAGGCGTGCGGGGCGCCGCGCGCGAGCATGCCGGCCTGGCGACGCAGGCGGTGGGCGACCTCGACGAGTCGATGCGGGACCTCGTCGAGCTCATCGGCGCCGCCCTCTTCGAGCGGGATCGCCTGCGCATCCTGCTCAACGTCCTCAGCGACATCGACGCCGCCGCCGACGAGGCGTCCCTGCCGCCCATCGTGGCCACGCTGGCGGCGCAGCTGCTCGACGCAGACCGGGTCGTCGTCGCGCTCGACCGCGGAGGCGCGCTCGTCCCGGTCGGCGAGGCCGGCGAGGTCGACAAGGGGATGACCGACGAGTGGCGCGTCGTGAGCGAGGAGGCGGCCCGGCGTCCGAGCACGCGGCCGTCCGCGCCGGTCCTCTCCCCGCGCAAGGGCGAGAACCTCTGCGGTCCGCGCATCGCGATCGCCATCCGCGGGCGCGAGGTGCACGGTGTGCTCTACGCCGACAAGCTCCGCCGCAGCGGCCAGTTCCGCGAGCAGGATCAGGCCATCGCGCACCTCCTCGCGGAGTACGTGGCGCTGGCCTTCGGGCGGCTGCGCGCGCGCGAGCAGGAGCGGTTCGCGCTGCACCAGCTCGCCGTCACGCTCGACACCATCCGCGACGGCGTCCTCTCGTGCGACGCGCAGGGGGTCGTCGCCTCCGTCAACGCGGCCGCCGCGCGCATGCTGCAAGTACCGCACGACCACCTGCTCGGGGGTCGGCTCGACACCATCCCGGCGCTCGCCCCGCTGTGGGCGATGCTCTCGGTCACCCAGCGGCTCGACGGCGCGGTCGTGCGCCTCTCGCACGGCAGCCTGGTCGTCACGACGCGCCCCATCTCCGCCGACGAGGACCACGACCGCGGCTTCGTGGCGACGCTGGTCGAGCTCGACCGCGCGCAGAAGATCGCCCAGCGCCTGTCCGCCACCCGCGCGCGCTACGGCTTCCACGACGTCGTCGGAAAGAGCCCGAGCGTGCAGAGCGCGGTCGCGATGGCGCGCCGCGCCGCCAGCATCGACGCGAACGTCCTCATCACCGGCGAGAGCGGCACCGGCAAGGAGGTGCTCGCGCAGGCCATCCACACGTCGGGCACGCGGGTCAACGAGCCGTTCATCGGCGTCAACTGCGCCGCCGTGCCGCGCGAGCTCCTCGAGGCGGAGCTCTTCGGCTACGAGAAGGGCGCGTTCACCGGCGCCCGCTCCGAGGGCAACCCGGGCAAGTTCGAGCTCGCCGCGGGAGGGACGATCCTGCTCGACGAGATCGGCGACATGCCGCTCGACATGCAGGCCAAGATGCTGCGCGTCCTCCAGGAGCGCGTCGTCACGCGCCTGGGCGGGCGGAGCGAGATCCACGTGGCGGCCCGAGTCATCGCCACGACGCATCGCGACCTGGCGCAGCTCGTCGACGAGGGGAAGTTCCGCATGGATCTCCTCTATCGCCTGCGCGTCCTCGCGATCGAGGTGCCGCCGCTGCGCGACCGCCAGGAGGACATCTCCGCTCTCGCGCTCCACTTCCTCCAGCGGTTCGGCGAGCAGCAGCGCAAGCGCGTTCGCGACCTCGGGCCGAAGGTGCTCGACGAGCTCGGACGCTACGACTGGCCCGGCAACATCCGCGAGCTCGCCAACGTCATGGAGGCGGAGGTGAGCCTGGCCCCGGCCGACGTCGACGTGCTCGAGCGCCTCGCGACCCGCCTCGTGGGCCGGTTCCGGACGTCGGGCGTGGCCACGACCGGCGAGTGGCGCGCGCTCACGTCGCCCGGCGTCGACCAACCGCTGCTGCCGCTCGCCGAGGTCGAGAAGCGCGCGATCCTGAACGCCATCGAGCGCTCCCAGGGCAGCGTGTCGAAGGCCGCCGACGTGCTCGGCGTCTCGAAGGTCACCATCTACGCGAAGCTCCGCTCGTGGGGCATGCACCCGCGCGATCGCAACGAGGAGACCGGCGAGGGCCCGCAGAGCGCGCGCTGGTCGTACCGGAGCATCCCGGTCGCGGAGGATTCGTCGTCGGGATTGCCGACGTCGGGCACCTCTCCGATCGGCACGCCCCCCAGCTCGCAGAAGCGGCTCCCGGGCAAAGGCTAAGGAAGTACAATCGCCCGGGCGATGACCCCCGCCGAGCTTTTCGCCCAGATCCCGCTCTTTCAAGGTCTGACGGACGAAGATCGCGAGGCGCTGGCCGCGCGCCTGTCCGAGAAGAGCTTCAAGGCCGGCGACATCGTCTTCTCGCAGGGCGAGCCCGGGGCGTCGATGTACGTCGTGCAGTCGGGCGCGGTGCAGATCTATCTGCCGAGCAAGGAGAAGGATCTTCCGCCCGTCGTGCTGAAGGACCTGCACACCGGCGAGTATTTCGGCGAGCTGGCGATCTTCGACGACAAGCCCCGCAGCGCGAGCGTCCGCGCGATGGTCGACACCGTGCTGCTGGAGCTGACGCGCGAGGAGCTCGGCGAGCACCTCGGGCGCTCGCAGCGCGCCGCGATGACCATCCTCGCCGAGATGGCCGAGCGCCTTCGCGAGACCAACGCGATGCTCAGCCAGCGCGCGGCGAAGGACGTCGTCAAGGAGTTCGAGGAGAACCTCACGTGGGGCCAGCGCCTCGCCGACAAGGTCGCGGCGTGGAACGGGAGCTGGGGGTTCATCACGTTCCTCATGCTCCTCAGCCTGAGCTGGGCGGGCGCGAATCAGATGCTGCCGAAGCCGTTCGACGAGTACCCGTACCAGTTCTACAACCTGTTCCTCGCGGTGCTGGTCGCCCTCCAGGGTCCGCTCATCGTCATGAGCCAGAACCGCGAGTCGGCCAAGGATCGGGCGACGGCGGAGACGGACTTCCGCGTGAACCTCAAGAACGAGGTGGGGATCGAGAAGATGCTCGCCGAGCTCGGCGCCATGCGCGCGGAGACGAACAAGCGCCTCGAGGTCCTCGAGCGCGGCGTCCGGGTCGACCGGGTGCGCGCCGAGGTCCCGGCGAAGACGCCGGGAGGCCCTCTCGGCGCCGCCTAGTCCCCCAGGACGCGGTCGCCTTCGACGCCGCTTCGGTGCTATCCGGAGATCGTGCTCGACATTCAATTCATCCGCCACAACGCCGATCAGGTTCGCGCCGCCATCACGAACAAGCGCCTCGACCTCGACCTCGACGCGCTCCTCGCCGCCGACAAGGATCGCCGCGAGAAGACGACGACGCTGGAGCAGAAGCGCGCCCGCAAGAACGAGCTGTCGGCGCAGATCCCCAAGGCCAGCAAGGACGACCGTCCCAAGCTGGTCGAGGTGGCGAAGCAGGTCCGCGCCGACATCGACGCGCT
>JBEKGQ010000699.1:0-4154 GCA_050012715.1 Polyangiaceae bacterium | reverse complement strand
GGGGACGTCGCGTCCCTCGCCGCGGGGCGCTTCCACGGCGCCGATCTCCTGGCCCTCGGCGCCCTCGCCGATCGCGTGCGCGCGTCGGAGGTGGGCGACGAGGTGCGCATCTACACCCGCCCGACCGCCGGGGACGCGGACGCCGTCGTGCTCCCCGACCCGACCCGGGAGCTCACCGGGCTCGAGCTCCTCCGCGAGGTCGCCATCGCGCGCATCACGGGGCCCCGCGGGGTGCGGGTCCGGGTCGACTGGACGCGCGCCGGCCTGGAGCTAGCCCAGGTCGCGCTCGGGTTCGGCGCCAACGAGCTGGCTGGCCTCATCGCCAACAAGCGCGGCCTGCCGATGGCCGAGGGCGAGAAGCTCGGCGTCCTCGGCAAGAAGTCGCGGCTCGAGGCGGCGGACCTCGTGAAGCGCAAGGAGCTCGAAGGGTTCGTCCGGCGCGCGGGCCGCACGCCGCGATTCGAGGAAGAGGAGACGCCATGACGCTCGAGGCCGTGCGGCAAAAGGTGGAACGCGGGGAACGACTGTCCTTCGACGACGGCGTCGCGCTCTTCCGCCACCCCGACGTCGTCGCCATCGGGCAGCTCGCCAACGAGGTCCGCGAGCGGCGGCACGGGGATCGCACGTACTTCAACCGCAACATGCGGATCGAGGTGACCAACGTCTGCGTCGCCTCGTGCCTCTTCTGCTCGTTCGCCAAGCTCGAAGAGGGAGCCCCCGGCGCTCACACGATGCGCGTCGAGGAGGCGTGGCACGAGCTCGAAGCGCGTATGGACGACCCGCCGAGCGAGATTCACATCGTCAACGGCCTCCACCCGGGCCTGCCGTTCTCGTACTACGAGGAGCTCCTCGCGGGCTTCAAGCGCATCAAGCCGGACATCCACATGAAGTGCTTCACCGCGGTGGAGATCCACTTCTTCGCCGAGCACTACGGGATGACCCACCGCGAGGTGCTCGAGCGCCTGCGGAGCGCCGGCCTCGACAGCTTGCCGGGCGGCGGCGCCGAGATCTTCCACCCGGAGGTCCGGTCGCGCATCTCCCACGACAAGGCCGACGCCGACCAGTGGCTGGCGGTGCACCGCACCGCGCACGCCCTCGGGATGCGGACCAACGCGACGATGCTCTACGGCCACATCGAGACGTTCGAGCACCGCGTCGATCACTTGCTCCGGCTGCGCGCCCTGCAGGACGAGACCGAGGGGCTTCAAGCCTTCATCCCGCTCGCCTTCCACCCAGACGGCAACGGGATGAAGAACCTCCCCGCGCCGACCGCGATCGACGCGCTCCGCACCGTCGCCGTGTCGCGCCTCCTCCTCGACAACGTCCCGCACGTGAAAGCCTACTGGGTCAGCATGACGCCGGAGGTCGCGCAGATCGCGCTGCGCTTCGGCGCCGACGACATCGACGGGACCATCGTGCACGAGACGATCTACCGCGCGGCCGGCTCGCGCTCGCCGAGCGGCCTCACCGCCGAGCAGCTCGTGAGGCTCATCCAGGAGGCCGGCCGCATCCCGGTGGAGCGCGACACGCTCTACCGCGTCGTCCGCGAGCACCCTCGCGCCGCGCTCCCCGAGGCGGCGTTCAAGGTGCGCGAGCGCAAGGCCGCGAAGCACCTCGAGGTGCTGCCGTGACCGAAAATCGCCTCCGCGTCGCCGCCGTCGGCTACCTCAACGCGCGACCGCTCTACGACGGCCTCGATCGCGAGCCGACGAGCGCGCGCGTCCGGCTCGACTGCGCCGCGCCCTCCGAGGTCGCCCGGCGCATCGCGGAGGACGAGGCCGACATCGCGCTGATGCCGGTGGCGGCGGCCGCGACCATCGGGGACCTTCGCCTCGCGCGGGGCGGGGCGATCGGGGCGCGAGGAGCCGTGCGCAGCGTCGTCGTGGTCGCCGAGCGCCCCATCGACGAGCTCGAGGAGCTCGCGGTCGACCTCTCGTCGCGCACGAGCGTCGTCCTCACCCGCCTCCTCTTGCGCGCGCGCGGACGCGAGCCGCGCTTCTTCGGGAGCGGTCCCCGCGAGGCCATCGCCCAGGTGGCGGGCAAGCGCGGCGCGCTCGTCATCGGGGATCCCGCGCTCGAGATCGAGGGTCGCTTCCCGCACGTGCTCGATCTCGGCCAGGCCTGGTGGGAGCACACCGGGCTGCCCTTCGTCTTCGCCGCCTGGTGCGGTCGTCCCGGGGCCCTCTCCGCGGCGGACGAGCGGCTCCTCGACCGCGCGCGCCTCTCCGGTCTCGATCGGCGCGACGCCATCGCCGACGAGCACGCGTCGCGGACCGGGCTCTCCCCCGCGTCGCTGCGTGCCTACCTCCGGGATGCCATCCGCTACGAGCTGGGCGACGACGAGCGGCGCGGGCTCGAGCGCTTCTACGACGACGCCGCGCGCGCGGGGCTCCTCCCGCGCACCCGCGTGCGCTTCTTCGACGGCGACGGCGGCGAGACGGCGCGGCGCGTGCCGACGACGGCCCCGACTCTCGACGGCCTCCTGGCGCGCGCCGCCGAGGGCGAGCGCCTCAGCGCCGCCGAAGGCGAGCGCCTCGTCACCGACGCCTCGCTCTTCGACCTCGGCCTCGCCGCCGACGCCGTGCGCCGCCGCAAGCACCCGCACAACGTCGTGACCTACATCGTCGATCGCAACGTCAACTACACCAACGTCTGCACGACGAGCTGCCGCTTCTGCGCCTTCTACCGGCCGCCGGGCCACCCCGAGGGCTACGTGCTCTCGCGCGCCGAGCTCGGAAAGAAGCTGCAGGAGGTCGTCGACGCCGGCGGCGTGCAGATCCTCCTCCAGGGCGGCCTGCACCCCGACCTCCGCATCGAGTGGTACGAGGACCTCTTCCGCTGGATGAAGCGCGAGTACCGGCTCGGGCTCCACGCGCTCTCGCCCGAGGAGATCCTCCACATCGCGCGCCTCGAGGCGCTCTCGGTCCGTGCCGTCCTCGAGCGTCTCCACGCCGCGGGGCTCGACAGCGTTCCGGGCGGCGGGGCCGAGATCCTCGTCGACCGCGTGCGGCGCAGCATCGCGAAGGCCAAGTGCACGAGCGACGAGTGGCTCGGCGTCATGCGGGTGGCGCACCAGATGGGCCTCCGGTCGAGCGCCACGATGATGTACGGCACGGTCGACACCGTGCGCGATCGCATGAACCACCTCGTCAAGATCCGCGATCTGCAGGACGAGACGGGCGGCTTCACCGCCTTCTTCTGCTGGGACTTCCAGCACGAGCGCGGCACGCGCATCGAGCCCGGCGAGCACGGCACCGTCCTCTACCTGCGGCAGCAGGCCGTCGCGCGCATCCTCCTCGACAACGTGGACCACGTGGGCGCCTCTTGGGTGACCCAGGGGCCGGAGGTGGGGCAGGTGGCCCTGCGCTTCGGCGCCGACGACTTCGGGAGCGTGATGTTCGAGGAGAACGTCGTGTCCAGCGCGGGGACGACGTTCTGCATGAACGCCGACGCCATGGAGAAGCGCATCCGCGCTGCGGGGTTCAAGGCCACGCGCCGCAACGTCCACTACGACTGGCTCACGCCTCCCGCCTGAGGGTCCGCGATGCGCGCCGTGCACGCCGAAGCCATCGTCACGGGTGACGCGGAGACGATCCGCGATGCGGCGGTCATCGTGGACGACACGGGGACGGTCGTGGACGTCGGGCCGGCCGCATCGGTGCTCCCGCGTCACGGCGGCGTCGCGACGGAGCGGATTCACGGAGTCGTCCTCCCGGGGCTCGTCAACGCGCACACGCACCTCGAGCTCAGCGCGCTCCGCGGCCGGGCCCCCGGTGGCGCCGGGTTTGTGCCCTGGGTCGAGCAGCTCATCGGCGTGCGCGCCGAGCTGCGGCCCGAGGAGGACGGGGAGGCCATCGGCAAGGCGGTCGCGGAGCTGGACGCGTACGGCACGGTCGCGGTGGGCGAAGTGACGAACTCGCTTGCCGCGGTGCGGAGGCTGGCGCGTCGCGGGTTCGTCGGCTCGGTCTTCCACGAGGTCTTCGGCGTCGAGCGCGCCGCGGCCGAGGGCCGCGCGTCCGGGCTGGCGCGCCTCGTTGAGGAGACCGTCGGCGCCTGGCCGACCCCCGAGCTCGCCTACGCACCGACCGCGCACACGCTCTACACGACGCATCCGGACGTCGTGCGGAAGCTCCTCCGCGAGGCGCGCGATCACG
>JBEKGQ010000698.1:0-4156 GCA_050012715.1 Polyangiaceae bacterium | reverse complement strand
ACTGCTCCACGACGCCCGTCGCGGTGCCGGGCCTGACCGGCGTGGTCGCCCTCGCCGCGGCCGGGTGGGAGACCTGCGCGATTCTCGCCGGCGGCACCGTCGCTTGCTGGGGGTACGACGAGTACGGCTGGCTCACCGGGGCGACGAGCGCCGCGCTCGAGATGTGCGGTGGAGGCGACCAGTGCGCCGCATCGCCCATCGGTGTGCCGGGCCTCGGCGACGTCACCGCCGTGGCCCCGAGCGGGGAGTGGCAGACGTGCGCGCTGCGGTCGGACGAGACGGTGGAGTGCTGGGGGGACGACGCGTACGGCGAGCTCGGCGACGGGACGAGCACGGTGGACACGATGTGTCAGGGCTACCCGTGCTCCGCGCCGCCCGCGGCCGTGCCGGGCCTCGACGGCGTGACGGCCATCGCCGCCGGCGCGGAGCACGCGTGCGCCCTGCTGTCGAGCGGCGCGGTCGAGTGCTGGGGCGAAAACGAGCACGGGGAGCTCGGCGTCGGAACGAGCACGGGGCCGGAGACGTGCAACGGCCAGCCGTGCTCCACGACGCCCGTCGCGGTGTCGGGGCTCTGAGCCCGGACCGCCCGACACGAGCTCGCTGCGAGGAGACAGGAGCTCGAAGCGAACGGATGCAGCGACGCAGTCCGCGGCTAGATCGACGCAGCGGGGGGCTCCGCCTCCGAGCCGTTGCCCTCGAAGGCGGCGGCGTACGCGGCGCGCATCCGGCTCAGCGCATCTTCGTGGGTCCGCTCGTCGACGCTCACCATGCCCAGCAACGGGATCCTTCGGCCGCCCCCCAGGACGACGACCGGTCGGTACGTCGTTTCGCCCCTGGAGTCCTCCGTCTCGAGGTCGAAGCCCTGGATCTCGCCGAGCGGGACGCTCTGCCGCCTGCGCGTCCACCACCACGTCCCTCGTTCGATGTGCAACATCCGCGACGCCGCGTCGAAGCGGAGGCGTGAACGTATGCCGATGACGTAGCCGACGACGAGAAAGAAGACGCCGAGGGAGATTGGCTCGGCCGGGCTGAAAGTCGCGGCGTCGTACTCGACGTGAAGCGTGGTCTCCTTCGGATCGGTGAGGAAGGCATCAATCGCCTGCTTCTGGCGCGCCCGTGGCCCGAGCTCCCCGTAGCGTGTCGAGATGGGAATGTCGTTTCCACCGATTGATTCGAGCTGCAATGCGTACGTCGATCCGTGCCTGTCCGTCTGCGCGTCGAGCTTCGTCGACTTGATCGACGAGAGCGGCTGGACCTCCGTGCGACTCCAGCCGATGGGATACCGCCACGAGGTCACGCACTCCCCGCTCGCGCGCGAGCAGTCGAAGGTCACCGTTGCGGCCTTCTGGAAGACCGACGTCACGATGCCAGAACCGACGAGGAGCATGAAGACGAGCACGAAGACCGTGCCGACCGGCCCGGACCCGCGGTAGACGAGCGTCGTGGACTGCGGTGCGGCGCCCATCGTCGCCAGCCTACCCGAAGGGCGCGCCCGCGCTCGCAGCCGCGCATTGGAAATGCGGTACGGTCGCCCCCATGCTGTCGCGTAGTCCGGCGTCGCCGCTCGCCGTCATCCTGCTGCTCGTCTCCGCCTGCGGCATCTCCCCCAGCACGCGCCCGCCCGCCCCTCCCGGCGCCGCGCCGCCGCCCGCGCTGACCCCGGAGTGCGAGCTTGCCCACCGCCAGCGCGAGCGCGTTGCCGCCCTGCTCGCCGAAGGCAAGCTCGATCGCACCGTGCGGGTCATCGCTCGCGCCGATGCGCTCTGCCCGGAGAGCGCCGGCGAAAGCTCGGTCGCGCTCGTCGAGACGCTGGCCGCGCTGGGCCGCACCACCGATGCGCTGGCGGCCGCGGACCGGATCGAGGCGGACGGCAAGGCGAGCCCCCAGGCCCTCGCCGCCGCGCGCGCCGCTCGCGCGACCGCGACGGAGGTCGGCAAGACCCGCCCGACCGCGGACGAGGCCGAGAAGCGCATCGACGCCGCGCTCGCGGCGAAGCGAACGGGAGACAAGGCGCAAGCGCAGAGGCTCTTCGACCGGGCGACCGTCGAGCTGGAGGCGAAGCTCGGGCAGCCGGTGCACGTCGAGACGCCCAATGGCCTCCCCGTGACGGCGGGGATCGCCTGGTCGCCGAGCGGGAAGCTGCTGGCGGTGGCGGCCTACCTGCATGTCTCGGTCATCGATGCGGCCACGCTGCAAGAGAGGATGCATTTCGCTGCCCCCGACGCGAAGATCCGCGCGGTCGCCTTCAGCCCCGACGGCAAGACGCTCGCGGCGTGCTCCGGTCATGGGGAGACGGTGCATCTGTGGGCGATCGATTCGGGCGCAGAACGCAGGCTCCTTGCCCCGCGGTCGCCGCCCTCGAGGGGTTCCGCTGGATCACGGCCGTGCACCTCCGTCGCGTGGAGCCCCGATGGCAAGAGCCTGGCCACGGGCCTCGATGCCTCGGTAGAGCTCTGGGACGTCGCGTCGGGCAAGGGGAGCCGCAAGCTCGACGGGCACTCCGACCATGTCGAGTCCGTGGCGTGGAGCCCCGACGGCAAGATGCTCGCCTCGGGCGCGCTCGACCACACGGTGCGCGTGTGGGACGTCGCCTCGGGAAAGTCGTTCGCCAAGCTCGAGCACCGGGACTGGGTCTACTCGGTGGCGTGGAGCCCCGACGGGACGATGCTCGCGTCCGGCGCCGGCAACGATGACGACGCGCGCCTCCACGGCTCGAGCACGCGACCCACGGTGCGCGTCTGGGACGTCGCGTCTCGCAGGAGAGTCCGCGAGCTCACGGGGTACGGCGACGACGTCAAGTCGGTCGCCTGGAGCCCCGACGGCAAGATGCTCGCCTCGCGCAGCGCCGACCAGACCGTTCGCATCAGCGACATCGCGTCGGGAGAGGAGGTCCGCAAGGTCGTGCTGACGGGGAGCGACGGGTGCTGGGATTTGCTCGACTACTGCAGTTCCGGCGATGGCCGCTTCTGGCCCCTTCTCTACACGCTGTCGGTTGCCTGGAGCCCCGATGGCAAGACCTTCGCGACGGGCGATCTGGACGGGACGCTGAGCCTGTGGCCCCTCCCTCCGGGCGCGCCGCGCACCGTGCACGCGCATCGCAACGGGATCGGCTCCGTCGCCTGGAGCCCCGACGGCAAGTCGCTCGCCCTGGGCTCGCTGCGCTCGACCCCCGGTAACGACGACAACACCGCGCGTATCTGGGACGTCGCCTCGGGCAAGCAGTCGCGCCTCCTCCTGGGAAAGGACGTCGGCGGCCTGGCGTCGAGCCCCGACGGCAAGACGCTCGCGGCCTACTCCAACGAGGCGGTGGGTCTGTGGGACCTCGCGTCGGGCAAGGAGATGCGCAAGCTCGAAGGGCACGGGCCGGTGGCGTGGAGCCCCGACGGGACGATGCTCGCCTCGGGCTCCAAGGACGAGACGCTGCGCATCTGGGATGTGGCGTCAGGCAAGGAGCTCCACAAGCTCGTCGAAGACCACTCGGGATCCCTCCTCTTCTCTGCGATCGCGTGGAGCCCGGACAGCAGGACGGTCGCCTCGGTGTGCAACAACACGGTCTGTTACAAGACGGTGCATCTCTGGGACGTCGCCTCGGGCAGGGAGGTCCGCAAGCTCGTGGCGGACGGGGGGTTCTTCAAGGCGCTCGCGTGGAGCCCCGACAGCGCGACGCTCGCCGCCATCTCGGACTCGGACACGGTGCGCCGCTGGGACGTCGCCTCCGGCCAGGAGCAACCCGCGCTCGGGCCGGGGCATTCGTCCTGCCCCGGCGTCTTCGTGGCTTGGAGCCCGGACGGCAAGATGCTCGCCGCCCCTTCCTGCAGCTCGACCGGCGACGCCCTGCGCCTGTGGGACGTCGCCTCGGGCCAGGCCGTCCGCGAGCTCGAGGATCACGGGTCGGCGGTCGCGTGGAGCCCGGACGGCAAGACGCTCGTCTCCGGGTCCCGCGACGGCGCGGTGCACTTCTGGCTCATCGGCGGCGGCGAGGATCGCCACCCGGGTGCGGGCAACGCCATCGCGTACCCGGTCCGCGGTGCCGACGCGGCCTACGCCCTCACGCCGGGAGCCGATCCCCGCTACGAGCTCTTCGGCGACGCGGCGCGCGACGTCGCGGTGTGCAGCGTCGGCTACTTGAGCTTCCCGATCGACCTGTGCGAGGAGC
>JBEKGQ010000697.1:0-4162 GCA_050012715.1 Polyangiaceae bacterium | reverse complement strand
GTTCCGGGCGAAGCGGGACTACCTGCTCTCGCAGCTCGAGCGGCTCGGCGTGCGGGTCGACCGCGCACCCGACGGGACGTTCTACGTCTGGGGATGCGTCGACCGGCTCCCCGCCCCGCTGAACGACGGGATGGGCTTCTTCCGCGCCGCGCTCGAGGAGAAGGTCATCGTCGTCCCGGGCGAGTTCTTCGACGTGAACCCGGGCAAGCGCCGCCACGGGCGAGCGTCGCGCTTCAAGTCGTACGTGCGCTTCTCCTTCGGGCCGGCCATGAGCGTCATGGAGAAGGCGGTCGAGCGGTTCGAGCGGATGATCGCGCGGGCCGGCTGAGGCCCAAGGAGGACGGCGGTGGCGGGTCTGACCGCGGTGTCGCGCATGCCTCTGTCCGGCGTTCTCGCCGTGCCGTGCGTCGTTCTCGCCGCCCTCCTGCCGCTGGCCGCCTGCGCTGGAACGGCGGTCGCGCCGCCGGTGACGCGCGTCGTCGAGCTCCCCGCGCCAGAGCAGGAGCCCCCGCCGGAAGCCCGCGGAGCGGCCGCGGCGTCCGCGTGCCCTCCGGACACGCTCGCCGAGAAGGGCCAGTGCGTCCGCGTCGTGGCCTCGCCGGAGATCCCGGCCTGGGAGCCGCCGCACGGGCCGCTCGACCCGTGCGCGACGTGGACGAGCGACAAGGGCATGGTCAACTGCGACTGGGAGAACGAGGACCTCCCGGTCGACGCGGGAGCCGTCACCCCGTCACGAAGAAGGCCCGCCGCACGTTGACCGGCGAGCCGTCGAACGGCGTCACCGTCACCGCGCGGTAGGCCTGCTCGACGCACGCGCGCGCGGCGGGCGCCGAGCCCGCGGGGAGCTGGAGGGCCACGCCGGCGGCGCGGCCGTCCGGGGCGAACGCGAGGGCCACCTTGCCGTAGCCGGTGCCGAGCCCGGCGGCCTTGCACGCGCCGAGGTCGACGCTCGCGAGGGCCCCGTACGCGCCGCCCAGGTCGAACGCGACGCGATGCTCGACGCGGTGGTCCGCGGCGGAGGCCGGCAGGTGCGCCGGGGTGGGGTGCGGGGTGGTGTCGACGTAAACGATCGACGGGAGGCCCGAGTCGTCCGGATCGATCGGCTCCGCCCCGGGGTCCGCTTCGGCCGCGTCGGCTTCCTGCCCGAGGTGGACGAACGCCGCCGTGGCATCGGCGAGCTCGCCGACGGCGTGGCCGACGTGGCCTTCGACGTGGGCGGCATGGGCCTCGACGTGGGGCGCGGCGGGCGCGAAGTGCATGAAGTGGTCGGCGGCCAGGGCGTCCGGAGCGGTCGCGAGCATGGCCAAGGCAGGGAGGAGGAGGAGCATCGAAGGGCGCATGGGAGCACCGTAGTTCAAGCGCCGTGCCGCCGGCCCGGGCCCGCCAGAACACCGCAGGTCCCGCGCTCCTGTCCCCGGTTCGGGCGGCAGGCCCCCGGTCCCGCGGGTGTCTCGCGCCGGGACACCCCGTCGCGGTACGGTACACCCCGCCGGGCCTGAAATTTGTCAGCGGGCCAGGGCGAATAGCCACCCTCGGGAATGATCTCCCTGCTCATGCCGACCGCCGCGGAGCTCCCCTCGAGGCTCGACGAGCGCACCTTCGCGGCGCAGACGGGGGAGCTCCGCCCGCACATCCGCGCCGTCGTCGCGGCCGTGCTCGGCCTCGGCCGGGACCACCCCGACGTCGACGACTGCACCCACGAGGCCCTCCGCCGGGCCCTCGAAGGCCGCGAGCGCCTCCGCGACGGCGAGCCGCTCCGCCCGTGGCTGACCGGCATCGCGCGCCACGTCGCGCTCGACGCGCTCCGCGCCCGCAAGCGCCAGCGCGACCGCACCGCTCCCACGCGCGACGGGGAGGACAGCTCGCCCGACCCGCTCGAGCGCGTCGCCGACTCCGCGCCGAGCGCCTTCGAGCGCCTCAGCGACGCGCGGCGCTTCGACCAGGTCTCGCGCGCCCTCTCCGCCTTGCCCGACGGACAGCGGCGCGCCTTGACGATGTTTCACATGGAAGGCCTAGAGTACCGGGAGATCGCGGCGCGCCTCGGCGTGCCGCTCGGGACCGTCGCCACCTGGGTGATGCGGGCCCGCAAGAGCGTCGCCGCCTCGGTCGGCGTCCAGGAGGAGTCATGAGCGACGACGAGAAGCTACCGAGGGAGCTCGTGTGGGAGGGGGCCCACGTCTCCGAGCTGGGGCTCACCGCCCTGGCCGACGGGGAGACGGCGCTCCTCGACGCGGGCGCGATCGCCCACGTGGACACGTGCGAGTGGTGCGCCGGGCGCCTGGGCCGCGCGGCCCTGCTGGCGGAGGCGGTGGGGCACGCGGTGAAGCAGGTGCGCCCCGCGTCGGTCTCGTCGCGGGCGCCGGCGCGCGCGGCCTACAAGCCGTGGCGCGCGCTCGCGGGCGGGACGTTCGTGGCGACGCTCGCCGGGCTGCCGGCGCTGGCGCACCTGGGGAGCGCGCTCGACTTCGCGTCGGCGTTCTTCTCGCGCGGCGTGCCGGTCATCGCGCGCGGAGGGATGGAGCTCGTGTCGAGCGAGGCGGTGACGAGCGCGCTGCCGGTGGCGACGCTCGGGGCGTCGGCGCTGCTGGTGATGATGGGTCTCGTCGTTGCGAAGATGCGATCGCGGTCGGTCGAAGGGAGTGCGTCATGAAGTGGTGGGTCGGCTCGGGTCTCGGGGTGGGTCTCATGCTGCTGACGGTGGCGTCGGCCGACGCGCGCGTGAAGCGCGAGGGCGCGTGGCCGGACGCGGACCGGCCGGTGACGCTGGACCTCGACAACGTGCCGAGGCGCGATGCGCTGCGGAAGCTCGCCGACGCCGCCGGGTGGAGCCTCGTCGTGCACGCGCCGGCCGGCGACGCGGTCGACATCCACGTGAAGGCGCAGCCGGCGTCCAAGGTGATGGAGATCCTCCTCGACGACGGCGACTACACCGTGAAGCGCGACGGGACGCTCCTCTCCGTCGAGCCGACCGCGAGCGCGTCGCCCGCAGGCTCGGCCGCGGCATCCCCGGCGCCGGCCGCGTCGGCCCCTCCGGGCGCCGCCTCCGCCACGCGCCCGGCCCCGCCGGTCCTGCCCGTGAGCGCCGCGGCTCCGGTTCCGCCCGCGCCGCCGGCGCCGCCGGCTCCTCCCGCCCCCGTCGATTCGCTCGGCCTGAAGGACCTGAAGATCCAGCTCGGCTCGAAGGGCGCGACCATCACCGAGCCCCACAAGCGCGGCGCCGACAAGACCATCGCGGGGGGCAACGTCACCATCGCGGCCGGCGAGACGGTGCGCGACCTCACCGTGTACGGCGGCAACTGCGACATTCTCGGGCAGGTGACGGGCGATCTCACCGTGTTCGGCGGGACCGCGCACATCCACGGGGGCGCGGGCGTCCACGGCGACGCCGAGGTGTTCGGCGGGGAGCTCCACCTCGACCCGGGCGCGCACGTCGACGGCGACGTGAGCTGCGTCGGCGGCGACGTGCGGCGCGACCCGGGCTCGGTGGTGGGCGGCGACGTCACCGTGAAGGGCGGCCACGACGTGGGCAACACCGCTCCGGACGACGAGGAGGCCGGCCGCGCCGCCGCCGCCGCGCGGCACGAGCACGTCGCCGCCCACGTGAGCGCGCTTCGCAGCGTGGCCGGGTCGTTCCTCGAGTCGGTGCGCCTCACGGCGGTGCTCTTCGTCATCGGCACGGTGCTGCTCGCGCTCGCCGGCCGCCGCATGGACCAGCTCCGGGGCGAGGTGGCGCTGCGGCCGATGCGCTCCATCGCGATGGGGATCGTGGGTCTCTCCGCGTCGATCGTGATCCTCATCGCGCTCACCGTGACGCTCATCGGCGCGCCGGTGGCGCTCGTGCTCGCGATGTTCGGCGGCTTCGCCGTCCTCGGCGCGATGTGCGCGGTCCTCTCGGTCGTCGGCGAGGCCCTGCTGCGCCACAAGACGGAGAACCCCTACGTTCACCTGGCGGTCGGGTGCGCGCTCTTCGTGACGCTCGCGTCGATCCCGTGGGTCGGGAACCTGGTCATCTTCGGCGTGATGCTCGCGGGAGTCGGCATCCTGGTCGCGACGCGAGGAGCGGGGTTCTTCGTGAAGAAGAACGGCAACGGCGGGGGCGTCGCGAGCTACCGGTCGGCCGCGACGGTGTGAGGACGGAGGGGGACCGGCCCCGCCACAAACT
>JBEKGQ010000696.1:0-4164 GCA_050012715.1 Polyangiaceae bacterium | reverse complement strand
GGCCGCGATGGGCCGCCGCCTCCTGGCGGCGGCGCCGAAGGCGTCCTTGAACCGTGCGAGCACCATGGCACGATCGACCATCCGGACGAGCACTCGCCCGTGTGGGGTTCCACGGACAAGCGGCTCGTGCGCGGCCCGAAGAGGGTGGGGCTCCTATGAATGCCCTGGCAAGACTGTGGCGGGGCGGGGCGAGCCGCTCCCTGACGGTCGCGGTTCTGAGGAGCCCCCCTCGCCCTCGCCCAGCCCCACGCCCACGCCCACGCCCGCGCACTCGCTCTCCCCCGCTACCGCCCCTTCGCCGGCGCGCTGCGCCTCGCCGTCACCGGCGCCGCCGCCCCCAGCGCCTTCAGCGCCCGGCACGTCTCCCCGTCCTTGCACGGCCCCACGTTCCCGCCGTTCGCCGGCCACGCCGTCACCCACGTCCCGTCGTCCGCGTGCGCCAGCACCGCGCGGTCCCTCACGTCCGGCCCCCTCCACGTCGGCGGCGCGTGCGCCAGCGCCGCCTCGCGGTCATTCGCGTCGACCGTCCCGAACGGGAACCGCACGCTCGGCACGAGCCCCACCCGCTGCACCGGCGTCCCGTCGGGCAGCGCGTACAGCAGCGTCGTCAGCCGCAGCACCCCCTGGTGCGCGTCGTCGTCGACGTACTCCTGCGCGCACCCCTTGCCGAACGTCATCGAGCCCACCGTGGGCCCGCGCCGGTACGCGACGAGCGCGCCCGCGATCATCTCCGCCGCGCTCGCCGTGTCCGCGTCGACCAATGTCGCGACCGGCCCGCGCCAGCGGTCCACCCCCGGCGGCTCCGGCGCGCGGTCCGTCTCGAGCGAGCCGTCGCGCCGCTTCATCGGGAAGAGCGAGGCGCCCGGGATGAACAGGCCCAGCGCGTCGATGGCGCCGTCCGTGCTCCCTCCCCCATCGCCGCGGAGGTCCAGCACGACGCCGACGACCGGCCGCCCCTCGCGCTGCCGCTCCTTCAGCAGCGTCCGCGTCAGCTCGTCGCCGAGGTCATCGCGCACGTCGTGGATGGCCACGATGACCGCGTCCCCGTCGCCGTACTCGACCCGCTCCACCGGCAGGTCGTCGTCCGCGTCGTCCGTCGCGGGACCGCTCGGCCGCGCCTCCGCGGGCGCCCCGTCGAGCCACGTCGTCACCGGCTGGCTCTCGCCCGCGCGCAGCACCACCGCCTGCGCCGGGGGACGCGCCTCCGACGCCGCGAACCCGAGCTGCTCGCTCTGCTCGAAGCTGAGCCCCGCGGTGGCGACGCCGGCGAGCGACAGGAGCACGTCCCCGTCGGCGAGCGGCGGGGCGGCGCCGGACTCGATCCTCACCCCGACCGCGGTGCGCTCGGACTTGTCCCAGAGGCGCGTCGGGGGTCGCGCCTCGAGGTCGACCTCGTAGACGCTGGACTCCTCGTCGAGCGGCGCCCACGCCCCGTGCGGATCGATGGAGGGCACGTAGGCCCGGACCGCGGAAGCGAGGATGACGCGGGCCCACCCGTCCGCGTCGAGCGCGGGGAAGTAGCGCGCCCGCGCCGCGTCGACGTAGGGGTGAGCGCCCGGCCCGAGGGCCCGCTCGACCGCGCCCACGTTGCGCCCGAGGGTCGCCGCGAGAGCCCGCGCCGGACGCGTCACCGTGGCGCCCTCGAAGGCCGGCGAGGACGCCGCGGTGGCGACGTCCTCCCCCGCGCCCAGGCTCGTGCGCTCCTCGTCGAACACCGCGCGGAGCTGGTTCACCCAGGCCACGAGGCCAGCCCCGAGGACCCGCGCCGTCGCGCAGTCGCGGGAGCCGCGGCCCTCGAGGTCGGCGAGGAGCTCACCCGCGCGGCCGGCGAAGGCCTCGGCCACCGGCGTGTCGGGCGCGACGCTCCAGAGGCCGTAGGGGTCGAGCCAGTCGGCGGTCGCGTCGGCGAACGCCTTCGCGTCGACCGGGTCGGGCGAGTACGCGAGCTGGGTGCGCACCTGGACGACCACGGCGCGCGCCTCGTCGCAGGCGAGCGCGGGCGCGTCGCCGTTGGGCACCCGGAACGGGTGCGGGCGCACGTCGTCCGAGTCCTTCGGGGCCGAGTCGTCGACCGCCGGCGGCGGGGCCGGCCTCGGCGGCGCCAGGACGACGAGGGGGTTCCCGACGGTGGTCGGGCGGAGCATCCAGACGAGCGAGGCCCCTGCGGCGCAGAGCACGCCTAGCCAGACTCCGCGGCGTCGCATGGGGAGAGAAAGCGTAGCAGGCGACACTACCCGAGCAGCAAGTTGTCGCCGCTCGCGATAGATTTGGCCGGGCCTTTCGCGCGCGATGCTGACGAGCTCACCCCGGCCTCCCGCCTTCCGCGTCGCGAGCGCGGCCGCCCTCGCGCTGGCCCTCGGTTTCCTGGGCGAGGGCTCCGCGCGGGCCGACGAGCTCGACGAGGGGGTTCCTTTCAAGTCGGTCGCCATCCAGGGCAACCCGCTCGGCGTCATCATCGGCCGCTACAGCGCCGACCTCGAGTACTTGCCCGCTCCGCACCACGCGCTCCACTTCACGCCGGTCGGCTACTTCGCCCTCCCGGGCGTGGCCGACGAGATCACCGGCTTCGGCGCCGAGATGGGCTACCGCTGGTACTCCGGGCTCGACGGTCCGCAGGGGTTCTTCCTCGGCGCGTCGTTCGTCGCGATGAGCCTGCAATACATCCACGGCGCGCTCCCCGGCGTCCCTCTCGACTCGCCCCAGGACACCTCGTACGTCCAGCTCGGCGGCGCAATCGACGCGGGTTACCAGATCGTCATCCTCGGCAACCTCGCCGCCGGCGTCGGCGTCGGCGCGCAGTACACCGCCGACACGACCCCGCCGACCTGGGAGTACCAGAACCACGCGCTGCACGACCTCCTCTACGGCCAGGGCCTCCGGCCCCGCATCCTCCTGTCCATCGGGGCCGCCTTCTAGCCGCATGACGCGGGACGTCACGGGCGCGTCCCCGGGGGGCTGTGCTAAGGCGCTGGCTCGACCCCCGAAGGAGCCCCTGCGATGCCGAGCCTGACCGAAGCCCTCACTGGCGAAACCAAGAAGAGCGCCGTGATCGAAGACTGCGTCACGCTCATCGACGCGGAGGTCGGCGACAAGGGGGGCCTGTCCGGGCTCGCGATCAAGGCCGGGTACAAGACGGTGCAGGGCATCAAGCCCGGCTTCGTGCGCCAGGTGGTGTCGGACCTCTTGCCGGAGTTCGCGCGCGCGCTCCAGCCCATTTTCGACGAGGCCACGTCCAAGGGGAGCTCGGTGCGCGAGCACTTCGCGTCGAACACGACGCGCGTGGCGGACGCGCTCCTGACGATCACCGACGACAAGGCGAAGCGCTCGAAGAGCGGCATGGTGAAGGGCACGTACGAGAAGCTCCGCGGCAGCGCGAAGAAGAACGTCGAGGCGGCCGTGCCGCGCCTCGCCGCGATGATCGAGAAGCACGCGTCGTGAAGGCAGGGAGGCTGGCTTGAAGCTGCCGGACGGGGTCGTCGTGTCCACCGAGTGGCTGGCGGCCCACCTCGAGAGCCCGGGCCTGCGGGTGGTCGACGTCCGTGGCAAGGTGCTCCCCCCCGGCAACACGCCGCGATACCAGCCGAAGCGCGGCGACTACGACGCGGGGCACGTGCCGGGCGCGGTGTTCGTGGACTGGACGCGGGACATCGTCGACGTGGACGATCCGGTGCCGGCGCAGATCGCGAAGCCCGCCGCGTTCGCCGCGAAGATGGGCGAGCTGGGCATCGGCGACGACACGGCGGTGATCGCGTACGACGACTACCACCACGCCTTCGCGGGCCGGCTCGCCTGGGCGCTCCGCTACTACGGGCACGACGCGGTGCGGGTGCTCGACGGCGGCTGGTCGCGCTGGGTCGCCGAGGGTCGTCCCGTGACGAGCGAGGTTCCCCGGCCGGTCGCGGCGAGCTTCACGCCTCGCGCGCGAGCGCCCCTCTACCGCACCGCCGACGCGATCGAGCGGAGCCTCGGCGACCCCGAGGTCCTCCTCATCGACGCGCGCCCGCCCGAGCAATACGCGGGGGCGGTGAGCGCGGCGTCGCGGAGCGGCCACATCCCGGGCGCCCGCAACGTCCCGTACGCGCGCCTGATCGACGCAACGACCGGGCGCTTCGCGCCGGCGAGCGAGCTGTCCCGTGCCTTCGCCGACGCCGGCATCGATATGGG
>JBEKGQ010000695.1:0-4170 GCA_050012715.1 Polyangiaceae bacterium | reverse complement strand
AGCGCGCGGCCGTCCGACGCGACGCAAGCGCGCGTCGACCCCGCTCGGTGGCCCTCCGATCGGGAGAAGCGTAGCTCTTCACTCCCAGAGCCGACCAAGGGGGATCGCGAAGCCCTCGAAGCTCTCGGGCCGGAACGTCTCGTCGTCGGCGAGCGACGCGGCGATGGGGTACGCGCCGTCGCGCAGCACCAGCCGCTCGAGCGTGCGCTCCTGCGGGTCGAGGAGCCAGTACTCGGGCACGCCGAGCGCGGCGTACCACTGAAGCTTCTTCACGCGGTCGTAGCGGCGCCTCGAGGGCGACACCACCTCGACCACCAACGTCCGGTCGCCCGGTCGCCAATCCCGCCTGCTGCGCGTCGGGGGCCTCGTTGCCGAGGCGAGAACTGCACGTCGGGCATCACGCCGCGCCGCTCGGAGAGGCGAACGATTCCGTCACGCGCCGGTGGGCGCGCGCGAAGCCTGGCTGCTAGGAGCCACGACCCGCGCTTCGCACTAAAGCCGGCGCTCGTCCACCGCGTATCGCTCGCCCTGGCGTCCTCCACGACGTCCCTCCCAAGGCCGAAAGATCGGGTGGTCTCGGAGCTTCTTGCGTCGCGCCCCTCGTGTCGTTTCCGCTACGATCGGCCTCGCGAAGAGGTGCCCGCAGCGCGCTGTCCGCCACAGGCACCCCTTCGCTCCCCCTCTGACCCGCCGGACTAGGAGTGCGCCACTCCCCCCGGGGCCGCCGGGGCCGCGGCCCCATTCCCCTGCCCCGCGGACGGCGCCGTCACCCCCTGACCGGAGGCCGACGCCGCCGGTGCCCCAGCGCCGGTCGCCGGTGCGCCCGAGGCGGTCGCGCCCGCCGCCGTCGCCCCCACGCCCGACGCCACCGTCCCTGCTGCTCCCTGCAGCATCTCCGGCGCCGTCTTCTTCAGCTGCTTGACCGCCTTCGACGTGGCCTTCTTCTGCGGCTTCGTCAGCCCACCCGGCGCCTTGGGCGCAGGTTTGCGCGCGAAGAAGGTCACCACCGGCGCCATCGCGGTGGCCAGCTCGTTGTCGGTCTTCGCGCGGCGCTGGAGGAGCGCGTAGAACTGCTGCGCCATGGCCATCGAGCCGCTCGCCGACGTGAAGATCACGTCGGCGACGTGCTTCGAAAAGGCCGCGAGGCGGTCGAAGAGCGGCTGGAGGGCATGCGCCTTGCCGAGCATCGCCTCCATGTCGCCGACGCTGAGGCCGGCGGAGTCGACCTGCTCTTGCTGCGCCAGGTTGCCAATCTGCCCGACGATCTTGTCCCCTCCTTTCCGGAACTTCAGCGCGTGGCGCTTCTCGTTGGGCGTGAGCGCGGGATCCGCGCCAAGGCCGACCTCGACGGCGTCGAGGGCCGCGATGGTCTGCTGCACGTACTGCTCGAGCGCCGCGTTGGGATCCGGCGCGGCGGGGGCCCCGGCCGGCGGCGCCGCGAGCGGCGACGCGGGCGGAGCCGGCGGAGTTGCGGTGGCAGGCGCCGGCGGCGGACTTGCTGCGGGGACCGTGGCCGGGGGCGGCGTGACGGTCTGCGAGTTGGTGTTCTGGATGCTGGACTTGCTGCTGGTCGCGTTTTTCTTGTTGTTGGGCATAGGCTCTCGTTCTTGCGAAACACGAGTGGGGCCCGTACGCGGCGGATGGCCGCGCCTCTCTGCCCCTCTCACCCGGTACAAGCGCGATCGGACGAAAATCGCGGATGCCTCGGCGTCGATTTGTCGCACCTGGTGCGCAAGCGCAGACTCCGGTGGATCGAAGCATCGACGCGAAAGAACGATTCGCGGAGCCGAGCCAACGATTCGCGGACCTGAGCCAAGGAAGCACGGACGCAGGCTTACGACGCATGGTCCTGGGCTGAGGGGTCATGATCCTCACTGGAACGATCGCGTTCCCGGCACGAGTGATCATCGACCGGAGCCAACGACGCATCGTCCGAGAGGAACGAAGCAGCGTTCCAACTCGCGGGATCGTGGACCCCGTGGATCGGCGCAACGACCACCGGGAACGAAGCATCGCGCGATGCCGCGGTGTCGTTCCGGAAAAGGAGCGCGCGCATTTCGCCCCTGGGATCGCTGCACGAGGTCTACGATCGCGCGCGAGTCCGTGCTTCGTTGATCTGGAAACATGACTCGATGATGTAGGCCCGTGCTTGCTCGTACGGGTTCACTGCTCGCGTGGCCGGCCCCCATGCTCCGCTGCACCGGGGCACTGCGTCACTGGTCTGGGTCGATGCGTCGGTGGGCCAGGTGGGTGCGCCCACGATCCGGCTCGATGCAACGACGCACCCGCACGATGATCCGACGCGTGTCCCGGATGCACCGTTCCCCGGGGACGATGCTTCGACACCCTGGTCGCGTGCTTCCGTCCCCAGAGACCGTGCGGCGTCGAGTCAGGTCACTGCTCCTTTCTCGACGCCGCATGCGCCCCTACTCTCGTGCGGCTACTGAGCGCGCGGGAATCGCGGAGGCGGGACCGGAACGCATGCGTCGGGGCCCTCCGTCACCATGTCGTTGGCTGCCCTCGCTGCCTTCGCCGCCTCGGGCGTCGCAACGACGATCCCGCCGGCCAGCCTCTTCTCCACGAGGCGCGCTTCGAAGAGCACCCGGATGCGTTCCAACCGTCCGCGCACCATGTGGACGGTCATCCCGAGCTCCTTGGCGATCTTGGGGCACGGCATGCCCGCCTGGATGCAGTCGAGGATCTCGTCCCCCCGCTCCGGCATCTCCCCCGCGTCGAACATCGCCTCGAGCTCCTTCAGCATGCGGCGCGCGTCGACGAGGTTGCGCCCCTCCGGCTCCTCGAGGCCGATGCGCTCATCGGGATCCTCGCAGAGCCCCTCGCAGTACTTCTTGTCCGTTTTGGCCTTCTTCTTCTCGTCGAGCTGCCAGCTCCGCGCGATCGTCACGCCGAGGGCGGCCCACTCCTCGAGCGTCGCCGGCAACGGTTTGTCCCGCAGGTACTCCAGCGTGCGCGTCTGCACCTCCGCGACCCCGTCTTCGAGGTCCCCGCCCGGAAGCTCGCGACCTGGGTGGATCTGCTCGCGCTGCCGGAGGGCGTGAAGGCGGAGGTCATCGCGGGCGCGCAGGACCGCGTGCGCGAGGCACCCCCGGGCTGACGGACCGGCGGGTCGGCGAAGGCCATTGCATTCCGTACGGGCTGGCTCAGAGTTGGCTCTGTCGCGTGTCCCTTCGACGGTGGCTTCCCTACGGAGCGATCGCCCTCGCCGCGCACCTCGCGGTGCTGGAGGCGCTGCGTGCGCCGGCGCGCGGCACGGTGGCTCCGCCGAGGGTCGACGTGAGCGCCGTCGAGCTCGACGTGGAGGCGGCGCCGCCGACGCCCGTGGAGGTGCCGCCGCCGCTGCCGCCCGCGGCATCCGAGCCAGCGACCGCCGCGCGCGTGGCCGGCGCTCGGACTGCCGCGACCGCGACCGCGACCGCGACCGCGACTGAGTCCGCGCCCGCGACCGCGACCGGGGCCGCGAGCGATGGGTGGACCTTCGATCCGCGAAAGCCCGCCGACGTGCTCGCGCCGTCGGCGATCGCCGAGGCGGTGCGCGACGCTCAGCCCGTGGCGGAGGCTCCGCCGGCGCCGCCGACCGGGGTCTCGAAGACGGGCGGCCTGGCGGAGGGGCTCGACGCGCACGACGCGGCCATCGGCCTGGGACACGGAGGGCCGGTGGTCTCCGCGCTGGAGCTCGCCGCGGCGTCCAGCGCGGGCGCGCCCGACGGCAAGGCCACGTTCGAGTTCGCCATCGACGCGAGCGGCCGCGTGTCGGTGGCGCTGCTGAGCGCATCGGGCGCGTCGGCGGAGTGGTCGAAGGTCGGCGCGGCGGCGGTCGCGTCGCTCGATCCGAAGCGCATGCGGATCCCGCCGGGGGCCAGCGGCTGGCACGTCGTGGCGACGGTCGAGGCGAAGGTGCAATACCCCAACGGGCAGGACCCGAAGAAGCTCGGCACGCACGTCGAGGGCACGCCGGACATCGCCCTCGAGGAGAACAAGCACCGGGCGAACGTGGAGGACCCGCCGATCGTGTTCAAGAAGACGCCGCACGTGACGCTCGCCCACGCCGGGAAGGTGTGCTCGGTCGCCATCACGCTTGGCCTCAGCTTCGGCCCCCCGATCACGGGCGGCTGCGATCCGACCAACATCGGCGCCCACACGACGCGCGTC
>JBEKGQ010000694.1:0-4183 GCA_050012715.1 Polyangiaceae bacterium | reverse complement strand
CGCGATGGGGATGTTCGGATCGACGACGGGGAAGTCGTGCACATCGGTGGGCGACGAATCGTCCATCGGATCGACGAGGGCTCGCTCGTCGAAGATGGGCGAGCCGTACGCCGGTGTCTTCGACAGGTCCGCCGGGGGCTGGGCGGACGGGACCCAGATGGGGGCCGAGAGCGAGCGCATGCCCTGCTCGGGCTTCGTGTGGATGCGTCGCAGCGCCGCGTCCATCGAGGTCATCGACGTGCGTACCATCCGTACCGGCGCCGAGAGCCAGTGGGCGATCTCCTCGACCGGATGCGGGTCGCGCGCGTCGACGACGGCGACGTCGACGGTCCGCGTGCGCGGGTCCTGCCGGACCGGCAAGGCGAGGAGCCGCTCGCAGAGGCCGGGGGGGAGGTGCTGCACGAGCGCCATCACCGGCGCGACGTGCCGCATGTATGGGGCGTCGCCGCGCTCGAGCTGCTGCTCCAGGCGTAGCGGGTCGATCGCGCGAATCGCCAGGAGCGCGCGCACGAGCGACGTCCCGCGCGTGGCCGATACGAGCAGCGCCTGCGCGAGCGCGTCCGGCGTCACGGCGTCGGCCAGCAGGAGCGAGCGCGCGAGGGCGAACGTCATCCGGGATCCCCAGGCTAGCCGAGTCGCGAGCGAGGCTGTGTGCCCGTAGTATCACTACGGGCACCTAGCCGACCTTCGGGGGGCGTGGCGTGCGAGGCACTCCCCCTGCCGAGAACTGGTCCGCCCGGGGTGGGCCGTGGCATCGTCGGTCCCGTGTCGCGACCGGGTGACTTCCTCCAGCGGACCCTCCCCATCGGGATGCTGGCGCTGGCGACCGTCGCCGTGCCGGTGCTCGTCCTCCAGCCGGAGGGGCTGCCCCGCCTGCGCGGGTTGCAGCGCGAGCTCGACCAGGTCGAGACCGAGAACGACGAGCTGAAGCGCGACGTCGGCCGCCTCCGGGTCGAGGTGAAGCAGCTCCGCGACGATCCGGCCGCGGTCGAGCGCATCGCGCGCGACGAGCTCGGGATGGTGCGAAAGAGCGAGGTCGTCTTCCAGTTCGGGAAGTAGGCGGTCCTCCGCACGTCGGGGCGATACGGGACCGTGCTAGACCGGAGACCGCGATGCAGTACGAGGCGGTCATCGGCCTGGAGGTCCACGCCCAGCTCCTCACGCGCACCAAGGCGTTCTGCGGGTGCTCGACGACGTTCGGGGCCCCGCCGAACACCCACGTCTGCCCCGTGTGCCTCGGGCTGCCCGGGGCGCTGCCGGTGCTCAACGGCGAGGCGGTGCGCATGGCGGTGCGCACGGCGCTGGCCCTCGCGTGCACGCTGCGGTCGCCGAGCCGCTTCGCGCGAAAGAACTACTTCTACCCGGATCTCCCGAAGGGCTACCAAATCAGCCAGTACGACGAGCCGTTCAGCGAGCGCGGGCACCTCGACATCGAGGTCGACGGCGCGGCGCGAACCATCGGCATCACGCGCGTGCACATGGAGGAGGACGCGGGCAAGAGCGTGCATCACGGCCACGCGAGCGTCGTCGACCTCAATCGCTCCGGCGTTCCGCTCGTCGAGATCGTCGGCGAGCCGGATCTGCGGAGCGCGGCGGAGGCGGCGGAGTACCTGCGCGTATTGCGGGACGTGCTGGTCTTCATCGGCGTCAACGACGGCAACCTCGAGGAGGGGAGCTTCCGCTGCGACGCGAACGTGAGCATCCGCCCCGCCGGCGAGGCGAAGCTCGGGACGCGCGTCGAGCTGAAGAACATCAACTCGTTCCGCTTCGTCGAGCGCGCGATCGCGCACGAGATCGCCCGGCAGACGGTGGTCCTCGACGGGGGCGGCCGCATCGTGCAGGAGACGCGCGGCTGGAACGAGGACGACGGGTCCACCTTCAGCCTTCGCAGCAAGGAGGAGGCGCAGGACTACCGGTACTTCCCCGATCCGGACCTGCCGCCGCTGGTGCTCGACGAGGTCCTCGTCGCCGAGGTGAAGGCGGCCCTGCCCGAGCTGCCGCGGAAGAAGCGCGAGCGCTTCGTCCAGGAGATGGGGCTCAGCCCGTACGCGGCGCAGGTGCTGACCGCACACCCGCGCGTCGCGGCGTTCTTCGAGGAGGCCGCCACGCTGCACGGCGATCCGACGAAGGTCGCCAACTTCGTGCAGACCGAGGTGCTGAGCGAGGTCACGACGCACGGCCTGCAGGCGTCGATCCCGGTCACGGCGCGGCAGGTGGCGGACCTGCTCCGCCTCGTCGACGCGGGGACGATCAGTGGTAAGCAGGCGAAGGTCGTCTACGCCGCGATGTCGGGCACGGAGAACGCGCCCACGACGATCGTCGCCGAGAAGGCGATGGTCCAGGTGAGCGACACGGCCGCGATCGAGGCCGTGTGCCGCCAGGTGCTCGAGGCGAGCCCGAAGCAGGCCGCGGATCTGCGCGCCGGCAAGACGAGCCTCATGGGTTTCTTCGTCGGCCAGGTGATGAAGGCCACCGGCGGGAGCGCGAACCCGAAGGTCGTGAACGACGTGCTGAAGCGGCTATCTTCGTCGGGTTGACCCTCCCGTCGATCCCCCGCCTCCCTGCGTCCGCCGCCGGCCTCCGCGCGCGCATCCTCATCGTCGACGACAACGTCGAGCTCGTCGGAACCCTGCACGCGGTGCTCATGACCGCGGAGCTGTCGGACGGGACGCCGGCGTCGCAGGCGATCGAGGTCGTCACGGCGTCGCGCGGCGACGAGGGGCTCGCGATCGCGCACGCGCGCGGCTTCGACGTGGCCATCGTCGACGTGAAGCTCCCCGACGCGAGCGGCGTCGACCTCATCCCGCGCCTGCGCGAGGCGTCACCCTTCGGCGAGGTGGTGCTCATCACCGGGTTCGCGTCGATGGACGCGGCCATCGGGGCGCTCCGCTCCGGCGCGTTCGCGTTCGTGCCGAAGTCGTTCCGCCCCGAGGAGCTCATCTCCACCGTCGAGCAGGCCCTCACCAAGGTGCGCCTCGCGCGTGACCGCGACGAGCTCGAGCGGCGCTACCGGTCGCTGGTGGAGCTGACCGACGTCGTGGTCATCGGCCTCGACGGCGACGATCGCGTCGCGCTCTTCAACCGCAAGGCGGCGATGTTCGCCGGAATCGAGCCGGTGAGCGCCCTCGGGCGGCCCTTCGTCGAGAGCTGGATCCCGGACGAGGACCGCGTCCGTCTACGCGAGGCCATCGCGCTGGCCCGCACCGGGCGGACGCCGGAGGTGGAGACGGGCTTCGCCGAGCTCGCGGGGGCCGGCGCGCGGACTCACGTGTCGTCGCGCGAGCTGCGCGAGACGCCGGCGCGGCGGCTGCGGTGGCACATGTCGATGGCGCGCGACGCGGGGGACGACGCGGCGCTCGTCTACGGCATCGGCATCGACGTGAGCGAGCGGCGTGCGCTCGAGAAGCGCGCGGCCGACGCGGAGGCGCTCTCCGCGATGGGCAACCTCGCGCTGAACCTCGCGCACGAGATCCGCAACCCGCTGAACGCGGCCGTGCTGCAGCTGCACCTGCTCGGGAGGCACGTCGACAAACTGGCGGTGGACGACGAGACGCGCCGCGGGCTGACCGCGAAAGCGCGCATCGTGGGCGACGAGATCGGGCGCTTGAACCGCCTGCTCACCGAGTTCCTCGAGCTCGCGCGGCCGCGTGCCGCGGTGCGCGAGATGGTGCACTTCGGCAAGCTGGTCGAGGGGGTGCTCGACCTCGAGCAAGGCCCGGCGGCGGACCGCAAGGTCAACGTCGAGCGCGACGTCTCGAGCGATTGCGTGCTCCTCGGCGACCCGGAGAAGCTGAAGCAGGTCGTGCTGAACCTGGTCGTAAACGCGCTCGAGGCGATGAAGGATGGGGGAACGTTGCGCGTTCGGGTGGCGCTGGAGGGCGACAACGCCGTCCTCGTGGTCGCCGACTCGGGCACCGGCATCCGCCCGGCGGCGCTCGCGCAGGTGTTCGACCCGTTCTTCACGACGAAGGAAGCGGGGACGGGCCTGGGCCTGTCCATCGTGCGGAAGATCGTCGACCAGCACGCCGGCGAGGTCCGCATCGAGAGCGAGCTCGACGCGGGCACCCGCGTGATCGTGACGCTGCCGCGCGGACGCTGACCAGGGTCGACGAGACTCGACCCGGAGTCGACGTCCGGTGTCAGCGTGTCTCGACCCCGCGGCCGCTTCCGCTCAGCGCCCCGG
>JBEKGQ010000693.1:0-4186 GCA_050012715.1 Polyangiaceae bacterium | reverse complement strand
CATCGTCGGCGTGGCCGTGGTCCACCTGCTGCTCCGGCGCGAGGCGCTCCCCGGCGCCCCGTGGCTCTCGGAGCGGCCCGCGCAGCTCGTCAACGACGCGGTCGCCGTCTCGTGCCTGCTCGCCCTCGCGTGGGCGAGCGCGCGCGATCTCGACGTGCGCCTGCTCGTGCTGGCCTTTCTCGTCGTCACGGCGTATCGCGTGACCGCGTCGATGTGGCACGTCGATCAGGCCCCGGGCGGCTTCCAGGCGACGGTCCAGCAGCTCGTCGTGGCGCAGCTCGTCGGGGCCGCCATCGCGCTCGCGGTGTGGCGGTCGCTGCGCGGGCGTCCGTCGGAGGACTCGCGTTGATCCCCGTCGGCGAGGACATCGCCCGGATCGCCGTAGGAGCCGTCCTCGGCGGCGTGATCGGCTACGAGCGCGACCGCCACGGTCGCCCCGTCGGGCTGCGGACGCACCTCATCGTGGCGATGGCGGCCGCGACCTTCATGGTCATCTCGTCGCAGTTCATCTACTGGCAGCACTACGGGAAGGACGATCTGGTCGAGGTCGACTCGTCGCGCATCGCGGCGTCCGTCGTCTCCGCGGTGGGCTTCCTGGCCGGCGGGGCCATCCTGCGCAACGGGCTCAGCGTGCAGGGGGTCACGACCGCGGCGGGCCTCTGGCTCGTAACGGCAATCGGGATGAGCGCCGGCGCCGGGATGTTCGTCACGAGCGCGGCGGTCACCGCGATGGGCGTGACCGCGCTGACCGTCCTGCGCCGCTTCGAGGATAAAGACGACCACATGATCACGCGCCGGGTGCGTCTCGTCCTCGCGAACGCCGACGTCCTGGAGCAGGTCATCACCGCCCTCAAGGAGCAAGGGGTCTCGGTCTCGGATTTCGACTACGACCGGCGGCTCGACGACGAGAAGAAACGCACCGAGGTGACGTTCGACATGTCGTTCCGCGACACGGTCGGCGTGCCCAGAGTCATCGCCTGCATCGAGAAGATCGAGGGCGTGCGGCGCGTTCAGGTGGAGCGCCGCGGATAGAGCGGGTCGCGGGTCAGCGAGCCTGCGCGTCGGCGCTGGAGCCCGAGCCTCACGAGGCCGACGTGCCGCCCCGCTCAGTGGTCCGCGTGCCCGTCCTCGCGAAGGACGCGGACGGCATCCCCACGAATTTCCAAGGCCTCGATCGGACCCCCGAAGTAGTGGGAGAGCCCGACGTCGATCCGCCAGACCGCCCCACCGCACGCGCTGTTGATGCCCCGGTGCTGGACGGTGTGCCCGACGACCATGCGCTTCGCGCCGAGCATCCCCAGCGCGCGGGACAGGTCGGCGCAGTCGGGTTCCCCCTCCTCGCCCGAATAGGCACGGGTCCACACCGGGCCGTCCTCGGCCACGACCACCGGCGGTGGGGCCGTCCGTTTGCCGAGCAGCCAGTCGTCCAGCTGGTCGTTCATCCGGTCCAGCCCGTAGGCCACGTGCTTGGGGAGGACGCCGCCGTGGACGAAGACGCTGTCACCGACCTCGGCGAGGAGGGGGCGGTGAGCGAGCATCGTCGCGTAGGGACCTCCCGGCGCAAAGGCCGCCGCGCGGCCGCGTTCCCGGGGGCTGGTGCTCGATCCCGCTCCCGGGTCTGGCGCGAGCGGGAACGCATCGAAGCCGCCCGAGGTCACGTACCGGAAGTCGAGCGATGCGTTCATGATCTCGTGGTTGCCGAGGAGCGCGACGAGCTCGCCACCGGCCCCCGCCGCCTGCCTCTTCAGATCCTCGACGAGGTCGAGGATCGCCCGATCGTCGTCACCGCGGTCGACCTCGTCGCCGGTCTGGACGACCACGAGCGGTCCACCGATCCATCGATCGTGTGTGTCGATGGCTCCCGCGAGTCGCAGCGCGCGGCGCGTGTGGTCGAGGTCGCCGTGGAAATCGCCGATCGCGACGAGCCGCTCCGGCGCGGGGCGGGCGAGCTTGGCCGAGAGCGCGACGAAGGGCGCCGAGGCGGCTGGCACCGCCACTGGCGTGCGGTCGGGCTCCTCGACCCTGCCGCGATCGCAAGCGACGACGACGACGAGCGCGAGCCGGACCGTGAAGAGCGTGAGCCTCATGCGTCGGGTCGCCGATACGACGGGACGTCGGTAGTCAATGGGTCAAGGTGAACGTGTCGATGACGTCGTCGTCGGCGACGGTGGTCGACGAGGCCTTCAGGCCGTACGCCGTGAGCTTCAGCGAGCTGCCGTCGAGCGTGAGGATCGAATAGGAGCCGATGTAGCTCGTGCCCGATCCGTAGGCGACGCTCGTCTGCGTGAACGGCTGCGGCGTGCCCGTGGGGTACGCGTCGGCCCCCGCGCCCGCGCTCACGACGTAGGTCGTCCCGGTGCCGACGACGGGGGCCCCGCTGGGGGGGGTGCCGGCCATCAGCGGCTTGGACCGCTCGTAGTCGTGATCGTGCCCGTTGATGACGAGGTCGACCGCGTACTGGTCGTAGAGAGGGACGAGCACGCCGCGCGCAGCGAGCACGTCGGGGTCGGTCCCGTGCGTCGAAGAGGAGAACATGCACCGGTGGGCCAGGGCGACGATGAACGGGTGGGCGGTGCGGTCGGCGTTGGCCGCGGTGAGATCCTGGGCGACCCATGCGAGCTGCGCGGTGGCCTCGGCGCTCGCCGTACCGCCGCCCTCCAGGCTCTCGCCGATCTGCTGGTCGTCGAGCAAGAGGAAGTGGGTGTTGCCGACGTCGAACGAGCCGTACGTCTCCGCGTAGGCGCCGTTCCCGGGCATCGCGTAGTTCGAGAAAAAATCCGGCGCGTCATTCTCGTGGTTACCCCCGACCGGCACCATCATCACCTGGCCGAGGGTCAGAAAAGCCGCCGGATTGTTGGGATCGTGCCAGATGGCGTCGAGCCACGTCACGTAGAGCGACTCGATCGCCCCCACGTCGACGATGTCGCCGCCCACGAGCTGCATGTCGACGGCCGCGTTGCGCATGCGGACGGCCACCGCCTGCCAGGTGGCGACGGTATCGCGCGCGTCGCCGAACACGCCGATCGTGAGCGGGCCGGTCGCCGCTACCGTCGTGAACGACTGCGTGGCGCTCCAGACCTCGGCGCCGGTCGGACCGCCGCCGACCTGGTAGAAATACGTCGTACCTGGCGTGAGGCCGCACACGTGCACCTCGTGCATGTTGCTGACGGTGCCGCCGAACGACGTCTCGACCCACACGTAGCCGGTGTGAACCTCGGACAGCGCGCCCGGTGACGTGCCCAGCATGACCTTGGCGGCGTGATCGTACTCGGTCGTCTCCCACGTGAACGCGGCGGTCGTCGTGGGATCCGCGTAGCCGGGTTGTCCCTTGGTCGTGTTGCCGCCGAGGCCGAGGCGGACGCGCTGGGGAGCCCCGTTCGTCATGTCCACCGGCCCCGTGTCGTCGAGCGCGAGGCCCGTGAAGTCGAGGACCGCGGGGGGGGTGTAGGTGTAGGCGCACCCTTGGGGGGCGTACGTCAGTGATAGGCCGCCCGCCTCTGCGTCGTCGACCGCGTTCCCGTCCTCGCCCGCGTCGGTCGGCGGCGAGGAAGCCGAGTGTTTTCCGCTGCATGCCGTGACGAGCACCGCCAAGGGAACCCAATGGAATGGCCGCATCGAGAGTGACGGTATTGTGACACAACCGCGACGGTTACGTGTCGATACAGCAACGGCATCCCGTCGCTTCGGACCCGGCTTCCTCGGTCGCACCTCGTAGAACCCCGGTCGCACGTCGTGCAGGCGCGGTCGCACGTCGTGCAGGCGCGGTCGCACGTCGTGCAGGCGCGGTCGCACGTCGTGCAGGCGCGGTCGCACGTCGTACAGCCGCGGTCGCACGACGTGCAGGCGCGGTCGCACGACGTGCAGGCGCGGTCGCACCTCGTGCAGGCGCGGTCGCACGTCGTGCAGGCGCGGCCGCACGTCGTACAGGCGCGGTCGCACGTCGTGCAGGCGCGGTCGCACGTCGTACAGCCGCGGTCGCACGACGTGCAGGCGCGGCCGCACGACGTACAGCCCGGATCGCACGACGTACAGCCCGGGTCGCACGACGTACAGCCCAGGTCGCACGACGTACAGGCCCGGTCGCACGACGTACAGCCCGGGTCGCACGACGTACAGCCCGGGTCGCACGACGTACAGGCCCGGTCGCACGACGTACAGCCCGGGTCGCACGACGTACAGCCCGGGT
>JBEKGQ010000692.1:0-4196 GCA_050012715.1 Polyangiaceae bacterium | reverse complement strand
CGCCGTTCAGTGCGGCACGGGGGGCGCTAGCGGTCCGGTCGGAAGCATCGACACGTGCGGTGCGGGCGGGGAGTGGAACGTATCTCTCTGCGCGCAGCCGACTCCCGACTGCACGCAGGAAGCCGGAGCTCCGACCTGCGTCTGCGAGGGCACGCTGTGCTCGAGCACGTGCGCGGATTTCCAAACCGATCCCCTTAACTGCGGCTCGTGCGGCCACAGCTGCCTCGGCGGCGCCTGCGTCGGTGGCGCGTGCCAGCCGTTCGTTCTCGTCTCGAACCAGCAGAACCCCTACGACCTCGCCATCGACGGGACGAACGTCTACTGGGTGAACGACGTGCCCTCGGGCACGGTGAACGCTTGCGCGATCAGCGGGTGCAACGACACCCCGACCGTCCTCGCCAGCGCCCAGTCGAACCCGACCGGCATCGCGGTCAGCCAGGGCGTCGTCTACTGGGTGACCTACGGCGCGGGCGCCAATATGGGCAGCGTCATGTCGTGCCCGAGCAGCGGCTGTGGCGGCTCGCCGACAACGATCGCCACGAGCCAGGACGAGCCCAGCGCGATCGCCGTCGCGAGCAACGGGAACGTGTTCTGGACCGCGCAGGACGGCGTGATGAAGTGCACCGGGACAGTGCCGTGCACGCCGACGACGTTCGGCCCGAGCGGCAGCGGCATCACGGTCGACTCCAACAACGCCTATTGGACCGCGCAGGCGGGGCCCGTGCGGTGCGCCCTGGGCGGGTGCGGCGGCTCGCCAACGGCGATCGCGACAGGGCAGCTCAGCGCTTGGGCCATCGCGGTCGACAGCACGAACGTCTACTGGACCGACCTTGGTGGGATCACCATCGACAGTTGCTCGATCGCGGGGGGCTGCGGAAACAACCCGACGACGCTCTCCTCCGCGACGCGTCCGAACGGCATCGCCGTCCAGAGCTCCGTCGTCTACTGGGTCGACTTCACGGCCGACTCCGTCGTCGAGTGTCCGAGCGCAGGGTGCAGCGGCAAGGGCATCGTAATCGCGTCCGGCCAGGGCAGCCCCAACGCCGTCGCCGTCGACGCGAATGCCGTCTACTGGGTCAACACGAACCCCGGCGCCGTCATGATGCTCGCCAAATAGGCGCGCGGTGACGGCCGGAGGAGAGCCGTATTCCGTGGATCGGCGAGCGACGCGCACTACCACACCCCATGGGTCCAGAGGTCGGCATCTGCATCTCGCCCTCGCGTGATCACGCGCGGAGTCAGCGGTTCTACGAGGCGTACTTCGGCTTTCGCTTCGAAGCCGTCTTCCCGCGCGGCGACGAGCCCCCGGCGACCATCCGGCGCTCGCTCGCGGGCTTCGAGATCGTCCTCGAAGGCCCGAGCGGAGAGCGCCTCCCTTCGTGGTTCTACTTCGGCTTCTTCGTCCCGTCGGACGTGGCCTGCCGCGACCTGCACGGTCGAATGCAGCGCAATGCGGTCGGCGGCATCGGGGTCGGAAGCGGAGGCGCTCTACGGGTGCATGCGGTTGCCACCGGATGCAGGCCCATCGTCTCATTTGTCCGCCGCCATCACGGTGTCGTTCACGGTCCAATACACGCGGGTTGCGCTCACCACGAGACCGCGCGCCAGATCGGATGAAACGATCATGGTGGACGCGCCGCCTCCCGTCGGAACGACGTGAATGCCGTCGCGGTCGGACCAGTACACGCTTCCCGAATCCACTGCGATCGGTCCTGGGCAGTTCACGGAGGATGCGAGTGGTTCTGGAGCTCCTCCAGCTCTGGACGCCTACATGACAATGCCAGGACCGGCATTGCATCCGGACTCGTTGGTCCAGTACACGTTGGTCGCGTCCATGGCAATGGATGCTGGGGATGGCTGTCCCGTCGCCAGCGTCGTGATGCTGCCGCCTCCGCTGGGCACGCTGCTCACGACGCCGTTGCTGCCATCAGAGTCCCCTTGATCTACCCAGGCCACCGTCTCGTCGTCGGCTGCGATCGAGCGCGGCTGATCGCGACCGGATGCGAGAACCACCGCAGCCCCGCCGCCCAGAGGGACTCCTTGCACCGTCTCCCCAATCAGATCGGCCCAGTAAGCCATCGTGCTGCTTATCGCGAGTGAGACGGGCCGACCACTGGTTAGGGTCAGTGTGGTCACGACTCCGCCTGACGCCGGCGCGCTCATTACGCCTGTACCCGGCGTCGTGGCACCGTAGTTGGCCCAGTAGACGACGCCCGAGCCAACGGCAATGCTGTCCGGGCCGGGCTGGGCCGAGGCCAGAGGGGTGGGTACACCACCGCCGAGCGCGAGTTTCATGACCGTGCCTTGGCCGTTGATGTCCGCGTCAGTCCAGTACAAGTTGCTTGCGTCCAGAGCCAATGCCTCGGCCGAGATCTGGGCTGTCGCAACGGACGTTCCCCCACCCGAGGACGACCCGGTTGCCCCGGAGCTACCCACCCCACCGCCACCCGACGATGAACTGCCGCTGCTCGAGCCAGACGCGCCGCTGCTCGCGCCACCGCTCGACGAGCCGCCGCTGCTGCCGCTGGATGACGCTCCCGAGCCCGAAGCACCGCTCGAACTGGAACCTCCGGAGGATGATGCGCCATTGCCGGCGCTGTCGCCTGCGATCTTTCCCCCACAGCTCGCCGCTACGCCGGCCATCACCGCTAGTGCCAGGACCCTCAGGAACCTCGGCTCCATCACGAGGATGGTTGGCCTTCCTGTGACGCTCCTGCAAGCAGATTCGTTGCGGCATCTGACATTCAACGGTTGAGGTGGCTCGAGGGGACGAAGGCCCTGCAGCGATGCGCCACACCTCGTCGCGCTTGCAGCCATTCCCGCCGCAGTGAACTTGCGTCGCCAATGGTAGCGACTGGTTCACATTCCGCCGCAACTTTGACAAGAGCCGGTGGCACTATCCAGGAAGTTTCTGTGACAACAGATGGCCGGAGGGCCTTGGTTGGTGGGCCAACAATCCGCGCCGGAATAGCAACACTCGCTGAGCGTGGTAGCGTCGAGCGTCGGACCGGTTGGATTTCGATGACAATCCTCAGTCTCATCGAACGTGAATGAATCGCCAATTGATTCTTCGATGGTGTCCGTGAGCTCCGATGAATCAGTCGATGACGCGTCGATGCGCGCGTCGTAGTAGAAGATGTCTGCCGTCGTGGCGTCTACGGTGCTGCTTGCGTCCGTGGGCGTGGTCGGGCCGTCCTTGGCCGAGCTATCTCCCTCCGGGGACGCATAGGTGCGCCCCCCACAAGCCGAGATCGAGAGGGACACGAGGCCTACTCCGAGGCAGCCGAGCAGCACGGGGGCGAGGTTGTGCTTCATGCGGGTCATCGTGCGCGCTCCACATTGCGTGCCCTCAAGGCTAGCGCAATGTCGCCGTGGTGCTGCGGTGTCCGGCGTTTACGGGAGCGACCTCTGCCCGCTGGCTACCGTCAACGCGCGGATGCACCAGTGAACTGCCACACGGTCGACCGCGCGAGAGATGGAGGTCGACCTCGGGACGTACATCGGGGTTCACGGCAACGAGCGGCTCTGGCCTGCCCCCGGTGACGCCGGTCCTCCCCCTGAACGCCGGCAGAACCACGGCGCGGGTCGTCTGCCAACGAGCGGTACTCGTCCGAAAGCGAGACGGGCAACGTGCACGTTGCGGGGGCGGGCGCTAGGTCACGGCCATGGCGAAACGCGGGAGCGCATCCGCTTCGTCGGCCCGGTCCGCCACGCTGACGTGGACGCTCGTGACGACGATGGCGCTCGTCGTCGTCGGCTTCTTCTCGGCATTCGTCACGGGACGCGTCCTCTCGCGGTCGATGTCACGCGAGCTCGATTCGATTGCCGACGAGGCGATGCCGCGCGTGGTCGTGCTCTCGTCGGCGCGTGGCGACTTGCGGCGCTTGGACGGCGACTTGCGTGCCGCCACCCGTGGGGCGTCCTTCCGCTCGTCGATTCCGACCGATGCGATCGACCGCGACGAGAAGGCCATCGACGACGCTGTCCGGCGCTACGGCTCCGTAGGCGCGCGCCCGGACGGGTCTCCGGGGTACGACGAGGCGCTGCAGAAGCTCTCCGCGTTCGACGCTTCGGTGCGAGCGGCCCTCGCGGCCGCTCGGGGCGGCGACCTGGAAGATGCCATCGAAGCGCGCGCAGACGAGCGGCGAGCAGCGGACGATCTCGACGACACGCTGCAACGGCTCGCCGAATCGAAC
>JBEKGQ010000691.1:0-4203 GCA_050012715.1 Polyangiaceae bacterium | reverse complement strand
CTTCTCCATCTCGCTACGCCTTGTCCGCGCTGCGGCCTGATGGTGAGGACGCTCGCACCCCCATGAGAAGTGACCAGGTAGTGCTAGCTAGAACGAGCCGACGACGCCGAGCCTTACACCGTAGTAGGCGTTCTCGTTGGGTGGCCCGGCGACCGGCAGGATGACCCCGGCATACGGGCGCACGTGCGAGAAGGGCAGAACGACCTGCGGCTCGACGGCCCCGGCGTTGACCTTGTCGTCGGCCGCGCCGGCGAACCCGACGTTGACCCAGCCCCTCACGACGAGCTCGGCGTGCTTGTGGATCTGATAACCGACGCGGAGCGCGCCCACGAGCTCCCCGACGTAGTTGGCGTCGAGCGTCGTCGAGGTCCCGATGAGGTTCTCGACCTTGACGTAGGGCTCGATGCTGAGACCGCCGACGCGGTACTCGAGGGCCAGCTTGGGGACGAGGCCGAGGCGGCTCGGCTCGAACAGCGCGTTGTCCTCGTAGCCGCGCGCGAAGGACGCCGCGCGGCTCAGCGACCACCGGTCGTACGCGGTCTGGCTCGCCGCCGACGCAGGCTGGTTCGCGAGCCCCTCGGGGACCTCCGTCCCCTGCGCCGTCGGCAACGCGACGCCGAGCGCGGCGCGGAGCTTCAACCGCGAGCCGAGCGGCACCACGTATTCGCCTTCGACCTCGATGTTTCCGAACGACGTCGTCGACCGCCCCGCCGAGCCGGCGGGCGAGAAGGTCGCGAAGGTGAGCGGCAAGCGGAAGCCGACCTCGACGTGCTCGGCGACCTCGGCCCACCCGCCCACGAGGAACGACTGGACGCTGGAGGGTGTCTGGTCCTGGCGGGTGTAGGTCAGGTTCTCCTGACCGGTGGTGGGCAGGTTCTGCAGCGCGAAGGGGACGTTCCCCCAGCCGAACACCATGTCGAGAGCGATGTGGAAGCGGTCCTCGTGCTCCTCGCCGGCCCCCTCGGCATGCTCCGGCGCCTCCGCATCGACCCGGACCTGCCCGTGCGCCTCGACGGTGGGACGATCCACGTCGACGTCGCCGTGGGCGCTCGCATCTCGGGAGGCCACGAGCAGCGCGACCGCCGCGACGGTGGTCACCAGCGCGGGCGTCATGGTTCGTCGGCTCATGGCCGGCCAGGTTAGCCAATCTGCGCGCCTGTGCGCGGTGATCCGCACGGCCTATGCTCGCGGGATGGCCCGCGCCCACCTCCTCGTCGTCGACGACGAGCCGTCGATCCTCACGACGCTCCAGAAGGCCCTGACCCTCGAGGGCTACGGCGTCGACGTCGCGGGCGGCATCAAGGTCGCCGAGGAGAAGCTGAAGAAGCGCACCTACGACCTCTGCCTCTTCGACGTGATGCTGCCCGACGGCGATGGCGTCGAGCTCCTCCAGCGGATGCGGACCGGCAAGGGCGACACACCGGTCATCATGATGAGCGGTCACGCCACCATCGACACCGCGGTCCGCGCCGTGCGCGTCGGGGCGCTCAACTTCCTCGAGAAGCCGCTGAACACGGACGCCCTCCTCATCGCGGTCGAGACCGCCCTCCGCCTGACGCGCGCCGAGGCCGAGGCGCGGGACCTCCGCCGCGCCGCCGGGACGACGGGGGAGCTCGTCGGCGAGAGCCCGGCGATCAAGAAGCTGATCGAGCAGATCGGCCGCGCGGCGAAGAGCGCGGCCAGCGTGCTCGTCACCGGCGAGCGCGGGACGGGCAAGGAGCTCGTCGCGCGCGCTATTCACACGATGAGCCCGCGCGCCAAGGGGCCGCTCGAGAAGCTCAACTGCGCCGCGCTTCCGTCGGAGCTCATCGAGTCCGAGCTCTTCGGCCACGAGGCGGGCGCCTTCACCGGCGCGACCAAGCAGCGGCGCGGCAAGTTCGAGCGCGCGTCGGGGGGGACGCTCTTCCTCGACGAGGTGGGCGACATGCCGATGCCGATGCAAGCGAAGCTCCTCCGCGTCCTCCAGGAGCGGGAGATCGAGCGCGTGGGCGGGAGCGAGACCTTCTCCATCGACGTGCGCGTCGTCGCGGCGACGAACCGCGATCTGCTCGCCGCGCAGGACAGCGCCGCATTCCGGCCCGACCTCTACGACCGGCTCAACGTGCTGCCGCTGGCCATCCCGCCGCTGCGCGCGCATCGCGAGGACGTGCCCACCCTGGCCAGGCACTTTCTCGTGCTCGCGGCGCAGTCGAACGACCGCCGCGACATGCGCCTCGAGGACGACGCGATCGCCGTGCTCGCGAGCTACTCGTGGCCCGGCAACGTGCGCGAGCTGAAGAACATGATCGAGCGCCTCGTCATCCTGACGCCCGACGACGCGATCCACGCCGACGACGTGCGCACGTGCCTACCCGGCGGCAGCGCGGCGAAGGCGGCAGGACTCTACCGGCCCGGGGTGCCGTTCCGCGTGCTCGTCGAGGAGGCGGAGCGAGTCATCCTGCAGGAGTCGCTGGCCCACCACGGTGGACAGATGTCGGCGACCGCGCGCGCGCTCGATCTGGAGAGGAGCCATCTCTACAAGAAGGCGCGGGCGCTGGGTCTGCGCGAGGGCGCGAAGGACGCCGGCAGCGACGCGGGCGACGACGACGCCTAGCTATCCAACACGGGCCGCCGAGGCGCGCTAAGCTTCACCGTGGAGGGCTTTTTGCCCGAAGGGTCGACCCAATCGCTGCGCCCCGTGGGGACGACGTCCCGCCGCTCGTCCACGAACGGCCCGCATCGCACGTGGAGTGAGCGCAGCGAGGCCACCGACGCCGAGGAGAGGCGCCGCGCACTGCCGAAGCTCTTCGGCTTCCTCCTGATCGGCTGGCTGCTCTTCGGGCTCCTCGACGTCTACATCGCGCTCGTGGCCGCGCCGGGGACGCCGATCCTCTGGATGCTCGGCTGGCGCGTCGCGGGCGCGATACCGCCGTTCGTCGGGTGGCTCCTGCACCGCAAGCGCACGCAGGTCGACTCGCTCAGCTCGGCGCTCGAGCTCGTCTCGTTCGTCGGCCTCGCCTTCTGCCTCGCGATGCGCGCGCTGGCCTTCGGGGGCCTCGACAGCCACCTCGTCTCGGGCGTCTCGCTGCTCCTGATGGTGCAGATGATGGCCGTCCCCGTCCGCTGGCAGCGCTCGCTGTTTCCCGCGCTCCTCACGTACGCGATCTACCCGGTGGTCATGGGCATCGCGGCCATCTGGAACCCCCTCATCGCCGAGCAGTGGCGCACGATCGCCCGCTCCGGCTTCATCGTCGACTACTCCATCGTCGCCGCGGTCGCCTTCGGCGGGGTCGCCGGAGGGCACATCATCTGGGCGATGCGCCGCCAGCTCTATTACGCGCGCCGCCTCGGGCGGTACCGGCTGAAAGCCCGCATCGGCCACGGCGGCTCGAGCGAGGTGTGGCTCGCGTGGGACGACGGGCTCCGCCGCGACGTCGCGCTGAAGATCCTCGATCGCAGCGTCTCGAGCGACGCCACCGCCATCGCGCGCTTCGAGCGAGAGGCCATGGCCGCGAGCGGCCTTCAGAGCCCCAACACGATCCGCGTGTTCGACTTCGGCGCGAGCGACGACGGGGTCTGGTTCATGGCGATGGAGCACCTGGAGGGGGTAGACCTCGCGACGCTGGTCGACGAGGTGGGTCCCCTTCCGGCGGCGCGCGCGGTGCGTTTCGCGCGGCAGGCGTGCGGCGCCCTGGCCGAAGCGCACGACGCCGGGATCGTCCACCGCGACGTGAAGCCGGACAACCTCTTCGTGTGCCGGATGGGTGACGAGGCGGACTTCTTGAAGATGCTCGACTTCGGCATCGCCAAGATGGAAGGCGCGGAGGAGGACGCCACCGTGACGCGCGCGGGATGGGTGCACGGCACGCCCGCCTACATGAGCCCCGAGGTCTGCAACGGGGAGCGCGCCGACGCGCGAAGTGACGTCTACTCGCTGGGCTCGGTGCTCTACTTCCTCGTGACCGGGACGCCCCCCTTCACGGCGCCGACCGCCGCGGCGGTGATGGTGGCCCACGTGAAGGACGAGCCGGAGAAGCCGAGCACGCGCGCGTCCGTCCCGGCCGACGTGGAGAAGATCATCATGCGCGCCCTCGAGAAGGAGCCCGAGGCGCGCTTCCAGAGCGCGCGGGACATGGAGCGGGCGCTCGGCGCGTGCGAGGACGCGGGCGGGTGGTCGCGGGCGCAGGCGTCGGCGTTCTGGAGCACCTTCGACCACAAGCCGCG
>JBEKGQ010000690.1:0-4204 GCA_050012715.1 Polyangiaceae bacterium | reverse complement strand
CGCAATAATCCCGCGCAGCGCGAAGAACGTGGGTGGCGCGGCCCATGCTTTCGGCGCTTGTGGGAGCAGGGGCGAGGTCCATCATGACGAGCATCGCATCACGGGGCGTGCAGCTTCTGGGGGTCGTGTCACTCACGGTGGCCGCGGTCATCGGCGGCTGCGGCGGCGGCAGCAAGGGCGGCGACACCGCGCCCACCGGCGACGCGGGCGGAGGCCCCGGCTCCGACGGGTCGGCGCCCGGCAGCGACGGCGGGAGCCTCCTCGGCGGGACCATCAAGTCGATGGCCGTCACGCCGGCGTCCGCGACGATCGTCAGCACGAACGGGGCGATCGCGACGCAGGCGTACACGCTGAACGTCACCTACGTGAACGGCACGGTCGCGCCGGTCAGCGCGAACGTCACGTGGAGCACCGACTCCGCCGTCATCGGCGCCGTCGCGTCGACGGGCCTCTACACCGCGAACGGCTCGCTCGGGGGCGTCGTCCACGTCACCGCGTCGTACATGGGCACGAACACGACCGTGCCGCTCACCGTGAAGCTGCTCGTGCAGCAGAACCCCGGCAACGTGCCTTCGGGCCTGCAGGCCGGACTGCAAGCCGCGACCGCGCCCGACGCGAGCGTCGTCTGGGCCTACCCGTACGACGGGACGGTGTGGGCCCGCGGCCTCTTGCCGCCGACGCTGCAGTGGAACGGCGGCGCGGCGACCGACGACTACTACGTGCACATCGTCAGCCCGACCTTCGAGCTGCAGGAGTTCACCACCGCGACGGGAGCTCCGAGCTCGCAGGTCCTCCTCGACGCGACGACCTGGGGCCAGTTCACCGATTCGACCTCGGGCGCGGCGCAGGTCACCGTCGCCCGCTGGAACGGCACGTCCGATACCCTCCTCGCGAACCACACGTGGACCATCGCGCCCGCGTCGATCCGGAGCACGATCTACTACTGGTCGAACAACCTGGGCCGCGTCCTCCGCATCCAGCCCGGCGCGGCGCAGCCCGACGACTTCGCGAACCAGCCGCCGCTGAGTGATCCGACGCAGTACCAGCAGGACAGCTGCCTCATGACCTGCCACACGGTGAGCGCCGACGGCTCGACGATCGTGAGCGGCGGCGGCACCTTCGGCGGGAGCTACGATCTCGGCACCGGCCAGCCGATCCACTCGCTCGGGGGCACCTGGGGCTACGACCCGAACACCGCCGGCGTGCCGGTCTGGAACAACATCCAGTGGGAGGTCCCGGCCGTGTCGCCGACGGGCAAGTACGTCCTCGTCGACTCGATGGCCCAGAACGGCGTCACCGACTACAACGGCCCCGCGACCCTCATGGGGCTCTACACGAGCGCCGACGGGATGCCGGTGACGACGGCGGGCGTGACCGGTACGCCGTTCGCGTCGCCGGCGTGGTCGCCCGACGGCTCGAAGGTCGCGTTCGTCGACTCGGGGGATCCGTCGGGCTGGAACGGCGCCGGCTACAACTGGCAGAACCCGCCGCCCGGGTCCCTCGACGTCATCCAGTTCGACGAGACGAAGAACCCGATGTTCTTCGGCCAGCAGACGCTCGTTCCGGTGGGGACCGGCCAGCCGATCACGTGGCCCACCGTGTCGCCCGACGGGCAGTGGATCATGTACGCGCGCGCCGGGAGCTTCGATACGCGGAACGGCAACGGCGACCTCTACCTGGCGAGCGCCGTGACGCCGAACCAGGAGGTGCGGCTGGCGAAGGCGGACGGCGACGGTTACCCCTTCGCCGCCGGCGCGCGCGACCTCTCCTGGAACTTCGAGCCGAGCTTCGCGCCGGTCGCCGCCGGCGGGTACTTCTGGGCCGTCTTCACGAGCCGGCGCACCTACGGCAACACGCTCACCGGGCAGGCCGAGCCCTGCGGCAACGCCAACTGGGGTACCGCGAACGTCAACTGCGCGGCGGACGCCAACTGCGCCGCCGACTGCGCGAGCGTCTGCGCGTGCACGACCACGACCGAGGTGAAGCAGCTCTGGATCGTCGCCATCGATCAGAACCCGACCCCGGGCGTCGATCCCAGCCACGCCGCGTTCCACCTCGAGGGGCAGGACGAGACCAACCTCGCGATGCGCGGCTTCATGTCGCTGCCACCCTGCGCGCAGGATGGACAGGGGTGCACCTCGGGGACCGACTGCTGCGGCGGCTACTGCGCGAACGCCGCGGACGGCGGCGCGCCGACCTGCCGCTCGACGCCGAGCGGGTGCTCGCAGGACGGCGACAAGTGCAACGTCAGCAGCGACTGCTGCAACGCCGCCTCGGGCGTCACGTGCATCGCGCACGTGTGCTCGGAGCCGACGCCGCAGTGACGCGCGGAGTCACCCGCCGGGCCGCGCGTGCGCGAGCAGAAAGTCGAACGCCATCGGCGCGAAGCTCGAGTTGAACCCGGGGACGTGACCCTCGTTCTGGATCGTCCAGAGATTGACCTGGGTCGGAGTCGTGCAGCCGGCGAGGTACTGCGTCACGCTGGTCGACGTGCCGGGGTTGCCGTCGATGTCGACCGGCGGCTGCGAGGTGTCCGGCGGCGTCGCGCACCGGTCGAAGGTCGCCCAGTCGGCGACCGTCGTCGTCGCCCCGGGGTAGGGCGTGGCGGCCTGGGTGCCGCCTTCGATCGGGCCGATCACCCCGCCGTCGTAGTGGATCTCCGCGTCGGCCGTCCCGTGCACCTCGAGCACGCTCACCGGCGACGTCGGCGTGCACCGCGACGTGTCCTCCCACATCGCGCCGGCGATGCTGACGATGGCCGCCACCACGTCGGCGTGGTCGCACGCCATGCGGTACGACATGAAGGCCCCGTTCGAGTGCCCGATGAAGTAGATGCGCGTCGGGTCGACCGAGTAGCGCATGCCGAACTCGGTGATGAGCGACGCCAGGTAGCTCGAGTCGTCGACGGTGGAGCCGTAGAAGTTGCAGCACGCGTCGGTCGCGTTCCAGAACTCGTTGCCCGCGGGATCGGTCGTGCCGTCGGGGTGCGCGTAGAGGACGGTCTTCGCCTCGGCGACCTCGCGGAGCCCGAGGTAGAGATCCTCCTCGCCGCCGGTGGCGCTGTAGCCGTGCAAGAGGATGACGAGGGGCGTCGGCGCCCCCGTGTAGCCGCTCGGGACGTAGAGCTGTACGGGCCGCGAGCCGCCGAAGGGCACCGGGTCGTACTCGCCGAGGATCGCGTCGGGGTTTCCGGCGTCGACGGGCGTTGCGGCGGCGGGCGTCGACTTGTCCGAGCAGGCGGCGAACGCGAGGGGCGTGAGGACGGCGAGAAGAGCGAAGGGCAAGAGCAGGAGGGTGCGCACGGCGGCGCAGCTTAGCGTCGTTTCCGCGGGCGGGTATCATCGCGGCCCCAGAGGAACCGACGATGCGCTTCTCCCTCGCCGAGGCGATGTGTGATCCAGCCCAGTACCCCGCGCTCGCGCGCGCCGCGGAGGAGGCGGGCTTCCACGCGATGACGCTCCCCGACAGCATCGCGTACCCCGAGGTGTCCGACAGCAAGTACCCCTACACGCCGGACGGAAGCCGCGGTTTCCTCGAGGACAAGCCCTTCGTCGACCCGTTTTGCCTCGCGTCCGCGCTCGGCGCGGTCACCACGAAGCTCCGGTTTCACACCTTCGTCATCAAGCTGCCCATCCGCCACCCCGTGCTCGTCGCCAAGCAGGTGGCCAGCGTCGCCGCGCTCACGCAGGACCGCTTCTCGCTCGGCGTGGGGCTCAGCCCGTGGCCGGAGGACTACCGTCTCACCGGCGTCGCGTGGGAGGGGCGCGGGCGCCGCATGGACGAGATGCTCGCCATCATGCGCGGGCTCCTGCGCGGCGGGTACTTCCAGTTCACGGGCGACTTCTTCCAGGTCGAGAGCATCAAGATCTGCCCCGTCCCCGCGCGGCCGGTGCCGCTCCTCTTCGGCGGCCACGCCGAGGCGGCGCTCGAGAGAGCCGCGAAGCTCGGCGACGGCTGGATGCACGGCGGGAGCAGCACCGACGAGCTCGTGCGGCTCATCGGGCGCGTGCGCGAGCTCCGCGAGAAGCACGGACGGGGCGGCGCGCCGTTCGAGATCCACGTGCTGTCGAAGGAGGCGTACTCGCGTGACGGCGTGCGGCGCCTCGAGGACCTGGGGGTGACCGACGCCATCCTCGGTTATCGCAACGCCTACGAGGCGGACACGATGCCGCTCGAGCACAAGCTCGCCGCGATCCGGAAGCTC
>JBEKGQ010000689.1:0-5310 GCA_050012715.1 Polyangiaceae bacterium | reverse complement strand
CGCGGTCCGACGTCGTGGGCGACGTGGTCGGGGCGGTCTCGCTCCTGGCCGGCCTCGGGGTCGCCGGCATGGCGGTGCGGGCCATCGCGATGCCGGGCGATTCGAAGGATCTCAACATGTGGATCGGGACGGCGCTCCACGTGCCGTCCAAGTACCCGACGTTCGAGTACTACGTCGGCGCCATCGGCCACGCCCTGGCGCCCTGGAGCGCGTTCCTGCCGTTCGCGTTCGGTCGCCTGTTCCTCGCCGCTCCGGGGCGGACGGGACCGGCAGGGGAGCGCGAGAGCCTGGCCCGGACGGCGGTGCTCGTCGGCGCCACGGTGGCGCTCATCGCGCACGGATACCTCGTCGCCCGAACGGATCTGGTGGCCTTCAGCGGCCCGGCGCTCTGCGCGGTCGCCATCGCAGTGTCGATCCGCGACTTCGAGCGCGGCGCCCACGCCTCGATCGCGGTCGGTCTCGGCACGCTCCTCCTCGCCGCGGTGATCCACCACGACTTCCACGAGCTGCCCGAGAAGGCCTACATGGCCTTCGGCATCACGGGCGCGACGTTCCCCGAGAGCTTCAAGGACAAGGCGCTGAACCTCTGGTGGGTCGTGCTCGGCGGCTTCGCCCTGACGGCGTTCCTGACGTGGGTGGAGCGGGACGCCAAGCGGACGCCGTTCGATCCGACGACCTACGCCAAGGTGCTCCGCACGCTCCGCGAGGCGTACGACGGGATGCTCGCGCTCGTCTACTTCGCGACCGTCGCCGGGGCTTCGCTCGCGGGGCTGTTCGTCTTCGCGGGCATGCGGACGCACGCGCATTGGATGCCGCAGATGTCGTCGAGCATCCGGGACCTCGTGCTGAACGCCTGGTGGTTCGTCGCCTTCGTGCCGCTGGTGTTCATCATGGGCCTCCTCTTCGCGTGCGACGTGTGGCTGTGGGCGTTCGGCCGCTCGCGGACCCTGTCGAAGACGTCGCTGACGCGCGGCTTCGAGCCGTTCGAGGAGCTGCTGGCGCACCTGCAACCGCAGGGGGAGGCGAGGCTCGATCGGTTCGAGTGGTGGGTCGCCCTCATCGTGCTGGGCTTCTTCATGCTGTTCGCGATCCCCGGCGCGAACCAGCTCTCGCCCAAAGAGGTCTTCGAGAGCTACCGGCAAGTGTGCCCGGGGGCACCCCTGGCGCTCCTCGGCGTGGGCGGGCGCACCGCCGCCTACTACGCGGGCGGGCAGCCGCAGACGCTGAGCGACACGACCGGGGCCTACAACTGGCTCGTCGCGGCGGCGGCGCAGCCGTCGGGACAGCGCCGATGCCTGGCGATGAAGGCCGAGGAGCTGCCGAAGCTGAATCAGCTGTGGCGCGAGCATTCGCCGCCGGAGACGCGCACGAACCTTCCGATCGTGGACGCGAGGTCGAGTCAGATCCTGCTCGCCGCGTCGTCGTTCGGCCCCAACGACAAGGACGAGAACCCCCTGTCGGCCATCGTGCTCTCGGCGCCGCCGCACCCGCAGCGTCCGATCGACGCGAACATGGACGACAAGCTGAACGTCATCGGCATCGATCTGCTCGACGAGCGCGGGAAGCTCGTCGACGCGATCGCGCCCGGCAAGACGTATCACATGAAGACGTACTACAAGGTCCTCGGGCCGGTGACGACCGAGTGGGAGGGCTTCATCCACATCGACGGCTACCACCGCCGCCACAACGGCGATCACAAGCCGATGAACGGGAAGTACCCGATGGCGCTGTGGCTCCCGGGCGATCTCCTCGTCGACGACCACGAGTTCAAGCTCGAGCCGAACTTCTCGCCGGGCACATACACGATCTTCTTCGGCTTGTTCGCGGGCGATACGCGCCTCAAGGTAAAGAGCGGACCGAACGACGGCGACAATCGAATCAACGGCGGCCCGCTGAAGGTGCAGTAGCGGGCGTAGCTGGCACGGAATTCTGGGAGGGCGACCATGGCGATCACGAAGAACCCGAAGGCGAGCCTCGCAGCGGCCTCCCTCGAGCCGGACCCGATGCCGAAGCGTGACGATCGGCGCAGCCACGATCGGTTCGACGTCGAGTGGGCGGTCGACTGCGCGACGGACGACACGTTCCTCTACGCGTCGATCGCGAACATCAGCGCGATGGGCATCTTCGTGAAGACGACCGACCCGCTACCGCTCGGGACGACGCTGGTGCTGTCCTTCGAGCCGCCCGGTTACGAGCCGTTCAAGCTCGAGGGCGAGGTCGCCTGGATCAACGCGGTGCGAGCGGACGGGGATAATCCGAACCCCGGCATGGGCGTGCGCTTCGTGAACCTGCTCCCGGACGACCGCGAGCGGCTGGTCGAGGTGATCCGGACGATCGCGTACGTCCGCGATCCTTCCTGACGGCACCCGCCACGTCGCGAGCGTCACGGCGGGGCAGGGAAGCGCCGGGCATAGATGCCGGGGGGACTCGCCGTCTGGTCCTCCCACGCGAACGCGACGAACGGTCCCGCGCCGCCGATGGCGACGACCGGGTTGGCGCGCGTGTCGCCGGCGACCAGACTGACCTGGAACTCGTCGTCCGATCCGGTGACGTTGTTGAAGTCGAACCCGGAGGACGCGTCGAGCAGTCGCGCGCGCACGTGACCCGAGGGCACGTCGAGCCAGTCGACCGCGAAGAACCCGCCGCTGGAGCTGCCGGCGATCGAGGGCGTCGTCTGATCGCCGGCGGCCACGAGGTCGTTGATGGGAGTCGAGGAATCCCCCGGCAGGGGGGCGCCGCTCGCGCCATAGCGCTGCACGACGATGTCGGCGCCGTTCTGGCCGTGGTCCGCCCAGGCGATGGCGAAGCGGTCGTCGCCGCCGCCGATCGCCGCGATCGACGGGTGATCCTGCACGCCGCTGTGGCCGGCGCTGACGATGGTCGATGCGCCCGACGGCTGCCCGCCGGGACCGACGGCGACCATCACGATGTCGGAGCCGCTCTGCCAGGCCACGACCCAGCCCGTGGAGAGCGCGGCCACGACCGGCCCCTGGTTGGAGGAGCCCGTGCTCAGCACCACCTGCGTCCCGGCGGCGCCGCTCGCGACGTCGTACGTGCGGCCCACGACCTGGCCGGGGCCCACCTGGGGGGCGCTCTGCCAGACGACGTAAGCCACGTCGCCGGCGCCGAGCGCGATGCCGGGATGGGTCTGGACCCCGGCCTCGCCGCCGCTGCCGTTAACGACGATGGGCATCGCCTGCTCGGCGCTGAAGTTCGCATCGACCGTGCGCAGATCGACGTCGAAGGTCCCCTGCGAGTCGTCCGCGAACGCGACGAAGGTCTGCCCGGTGTCCGCCGCGAAAGCCGCAGCGGGCAGCTCCTGGTCGTCGGCGTCGGGCATCGACGGGAACGCGGTCGTGCTGCTGGTCATCCAGAGGCTGCCCCCGGCCAGCGCCGGCGCGGCGCCGGGAGGCAGCGCGTCGAGGTCGTCGCCGAGGACGCGAAGCGCGACGTGCGTGTCCGGTGAGTCGGTGGCGTCGCTCCAGAGGCCCACGAAGCGCCCCGCGGGGGCTGCTCCGGCGGGCCAGACGACCGCCGGCGTCGTGCGCTGGCCCGCTGCGGCGGTCGACGGCGCCGGGATCCCCTGGACGGTGTTCACCGCGGAGACGAGCTCCTCCTTGGTCTGGCACGTGGCGTCGCAGACGAGGTCACCGCTCGCGCCGGGAGGATCGCAGGTCTCGGTGGGCCCGAGCACGCCGTCCCCGCAGCTCGTCGTGACGGCGACGCGCACCATGGCGATGGCCACGGGCACCGCGGCCTGGTCGACGACGACCTGCGCGCAGCCGACGGCCACCGCGTCGCCGCTCCCGTCGTCGGCCTCCGCGCCGAAGATCCGCTGCTCTCCGGACGTCGCGATCTGCATCGATCCGCACCACACGTCTCCGCCGCTGCATCCGGTCTGCGAGAGGGTCGCCGTGGCGTCCGGCGTGCTTTCCCCCGTCACTTGCCCGCTGGCGGCGTCGCACGCGGCGGGGCCGGCGTAGTACTCGCGGACGACCACCTGCGCGACCGACTGGAGGAGCCCGTCCGGAAACACCAGCGTTGGGCCGACGCCCACGCTGGCCGGGGCCGGGCCCGTCGAGCAGGCCTCACCGACGACGACCAGCCCCAGCGCAGCGGTGGCGAGCAGCGGGCGCACGACGCGCCCGAGGTTACCGCGGCTTCGGCGCCTCGTTCACTTCGATTCCGACGAGGCTCAGCGCGTCCACCAGTGCCGCCGAGGCGCGCTCGCCTCCGGAGACCACGGCGCGCCTCACCCCGGCGAGGGCCGAAGCCTTCGCGACCCGCGCGGCCCACGCCGCGAGCACCTCGTCGTCGTCGGACGGATGACCGGCGCAGATGGCGAGCCCCGCATGACCGAGCGGGACGGCGCAGCTCGGAAACTCCCAGGTTCGCATCGCCTCGAGCGCGGCCGCCTCGACGAGGGTCGCCGAGAAGCCCTCTGCGACGGCGGCGCGAGCCGGGACGAGCCACGGCGGGTTGCGCGCGTCCAGCACTTCGGCCGCGTGATCCAGCGTCGCGGACGCGAGCGTCGGCGAGCCTCCCCGCTGCGCGATGAGTCGACCGAGGACGGCGGCGGCGTCGTAGAGCTCGTCCTCCGGTCCCCCCGCCAGCACGAGATCGACGATGAGCGCGCGAATGGTCGCCGAGGCGTCGATCACCGCCCGGTCCGCCGGGAGCACGGCGCGCACCTGGTCCTTGGCCGCCCACGCGGTGACGAGGGCATCCCGGTCCGGCATGTCAGTAAGCCTGATCCATGACGGCGGGTGGGGAGGCGGCGGGCGCGGTGGCGGTCGCGGCGGGGGCCGCGCGCTTGGGAGAGGGTCGCGCCGCGGGCTGCGCGGGCGCGGTGCTCCCTTGCGCCTGCTGGAGCTGGTTGAGCCGATCGAGCTCCGCGCGCGCCTTGTCCTTGTGAGAATCGACGGTGAGCAGGGCGTTCAGGCGCACGCGCGCGTTCCCGACGTCGCCGATGGCGCGGTAGCAGGCGGCCCCCTCGAGGAGCGCATCCCAGCCGGGTGGGGTGCCGGCGGCTCGGCGCGCGACCTTGTCGAAACGAGCCACGGCGTTGCGGCAGCCTTTGCCCTCGCGAACCGATCGCGCCGCCTGGAGCTCGGCGTTCGGATCGGCCGCGGCGAGCGCGTCGAACTCGCGGGTCGCGTCGTCGAAGCGACCGCCCCGGTACGACTGGAGCGCCGTGTCGAACGCGGAGAGCTGCGTCTTCTGCAGCACGCCTTGCTGGGCCTGCGCCGGACCGCCCGCGGACTGGCCGAACCCGGCGACGGGCGCCGCGGCGGCGGGTGGCAGCATGTT
>JBEKGQ010000688.1:0-4228 GCA_050012715.1 Polyangiaceae bacterium | reverse complement strand
GCCGTGGAACGCAGGCGGAGGCTCGGGCGCGTCCGGGGGAGGCTCGGGGACCGGTGCTGCAGGCGGCGGAGGAGGCGGCGGCGGCGGGGGAGGAGCGACCGCTACCTGGGCCTGTCCCGCGCAGCCGGCGGTCACGGACGCTCCGAGGAGGAACGCCGCAAGAATTGCCACTGAAACACTGCCCTTTCGCATGGTCTCTCTCCTTGAATTCGATGTCTGCCCGGCGATCGCGAACGCGAGGCCTCAACGGACCGCGCTCGGTGCTGCGCAGATGAGCGCGTTCGCGGCCAGAGGGGAGCACCTTTCCGACGAACCGTTTCGCCGTGCTGACGAACGGCGCGAACACGATTCAGGTCCGTACCGCTTGACTGTGTCTAGCATAACGGACAATGTTGCCTCGTCGACGCTCGGAAAGGAGAAGCGAAGCAAGGTCGACGACCTCAACCCGCGGGAGTGCCGTCCCCCCGTTCGCCCTCAGCATGGAGGGCCTCCGGGGCGGGGGGACGCGCACTCTCGATTCCTTCCCCGGGTCACGGCAGGCTGGCGGCAGATCCTCCGCTATACTAGACAGTGAGCACGGAGGATTGGATGCACGTCGTCGCACCGCTCCTGGGAGGGGCCATCATCGGCCTGGCGGCATCGCTCTTGTGGCTGTCCCACGGCCGCGTGGCGGGCATCAGCGGCCTCACGTCGTCGGTGGTCACGCGCGCGCCGAGCCCGGTCGCGCTGCCGTTCGTGCTCGGCCTCGTCATCACGGGCGCGGCCCTCCACCTGCTCCTGGCCCCGTCCGCTTTCGGCACCCCCCGGGTGGGGCTCGCCGCCATCGCCCTGAGCGGGCTCGCGGTCGGCTTCGGCACGCGACTCGGCGGCGGCTGCACGAGCGGTCACGGCGTCTGCGGCATCAGCCGCACGTCGGTGCGGTCGGTGGTCGCGACGCTGACGTTCATGCTCACAGGCGCGATCGCGACGTTCGTCGTGACCCGGCTCGGAGGTGAGCCGTGAACATACCCCGCGAGCTTGCGAGCGGGTTGTCTGAGCCAGGCTCCGCTAGGAGGCTGGCTTGAGGCTCCCCGGCTGGGTCTCTCCGGCGGCGTCCGGCGCCCTCTTCGCGGTCGGGCTGACGCTCGCCGGGATGACCGATCCCGCGAGGGTGATCGGCTTCCTCGACGTCACCGGCGCGTGGGACCCCAGCCTCGCCTTCGTGATGATCGGGGCGATCGGCGTCCACGCGCTGCTCTATCGGCTGATCGCCCGCCGCCGGGCGCCGCTCTTCGACACGGCGTTCCACCCGCCCGCATCGAAGAAGGTCGACGGGAAGCTCGTCGCCGGCGCCGCGCTGTTCGGAGTCGGCTGGGGCACCGCCGGCTACTGCCCCGGCCCGGGCCTGGCCTCGCTGACCAGCGCCCCCGCCGCCGTCTTCGTCGCCGCGATGGCAGCCGGCTTCCTGCTGCACGGTCGGGATGTCCGGGATGTCGAAGGGAGGAAGCTGGCTTGAATCATCAGACGCGTGTCTACGACTCGATCCTCGAGATGCTCTCCAACGTGGAGAACCCCACCCCGCTCGTCCGCCTGAACCGGGTCCTGCCGTACCGGCACACCAAGGTCTACGCGAAGCTCGAGTGGTACAACCCGTTCGGCGCGGTGAAGGACCGCGTCGCCGCGAACCTCGTGCGCGACGCGGAGGAGCACGGCCGCATCCACGCGGGGACGCGGCTCGTCGAGCCGACGAGCGGGAACACCGGCATGGCGCTCGCCATGCTCGCCAACGCGCGCGGCTACGAGTTCACCGCCACCATCTCGAACAAGGTCCCGGCGGAGAAGCGCGCGTCGCTGCGCATGTTCGGAACGGACCTCGTCGAGCTCGAGGACGACCTCTGCCCGGCGCCCGGAGCACCCGAGGGCGCCATCGCGCTCGCCGCGGAGCTCGGTGAGAAGGAAGGCAGCTTCCACCTCAACCAGTACAAGAACCCGGCGAACCCGGAGGCTCACTTCCTGACGACCGGTCCGGAGATCTGGCGGCAGACCGACGGGAAGGTCACCCACTTCGTCGCGGGCCTCGGCACGTGCGGCACCATCACCGGGACGGGCCGCTTCCTCAAGAAGAAGAACGCGAAGGTGAAGGTGCTCGGCGTGCACCCCGTCGAGGGCCACGACATCCCCGGCGTCCGCAGCATCCGCCAGCTCCGGCAGACGGCGCTCTTCTTTCCGGACGAGTACGACGGCCTCGTGGACGTCCACAACGACGAGGCGTTCGAGCTTTGCCGGCGTCTCAACCAGGAGGAGAGCATCATCGCGGGCCCCAGCTCGGGGATGGCGCTCGCGGGGGCGCTCAAGCTCGTCCCGGACGAGCCAGGAAACGTCGTCGTCGTCATCTTCCCCGACAACGTCTTCAAGTACACGTCGTCGCTTCGCAAGCACTTGCCCGAGCTCTTCGACGGCGCGAAGCCCGAAGGAGGCCCCGTCAGCTCGAACCTCGCGAACATCGTCGAGCTGGCGCGGAGCTCCGCCGACGTCATCGACGCGGCGGAGGCGAAGGCCCTCCTCGAGCCCGCGAGTGGTGGTCGGAAGGGCGTGGCGATCGTCGACGTCCGCGCCCCCGAGGAGCACGCCGTCGAGCGACTGCCGAACGCCATCAACGTGCCGCTGCCGGATCTCGTCGGCGGCTACCCGTCCGGTCTACCGGAGGATCACGACACGCCGATTCTCTCGGTCTGCAAGGTCGGCGAACGCTCGCTCTACGGGCTGCTGCTGCTGAAGGCGCTGGGGTACCACGACGTGAAGAGCCTCCGGGGAGGGCTCAAGGGCTGGACGGAGCTCGGCTATCCGACGGAGAAAGGCCCCCCGGCGAAGGCCTGAGAGCGCGCCGGGCTCACACGACGTCGCGGGCGTAGGTCATCACGAGGTACACGAGCGCGTCCGCCGCCCCGGGGTTCCGGTAGACGTGCTCGACGTCCGCCTGGAACTGGATCGAATCGCCGGCGCCGAGCTGATGCTTCTTGCCGCCGACCTCGATGGCGATCGCGCCCGCGTTGACGACGATGTTCTCGATGGTCCCGGCGGGGTGCGCGGGCGCCGCCTCGACGGTGCCGGGGAGGAGCCGTAGCTCGTAGAACTCGACGTGCCGCGGCTCGTTGAAGGGAAAGAGAGCCCGCGAGGTGAACCGGCCGTCGTGGCTCGTGAGGAGGCGCGAGTCGGTGCGCCGGAGCAACGTCGTGCCGTTGGTGCCGGGATCGATGAGCGCGGAGAAGGTCACGTTCAGGGCCCGCGCGATCTTCCAGAGGACGTTGATCGTGGGCGCGCTCTTGCCGAGCTCGACCTGGCCCAGCATCGCGCGGCTCACCGACGACGCCTGCGCGAGCCGCTCCAGCGACAGGCCCCGCTGCTTGCGCAGCCGGCGGAGGTTGCGCCCCACCGTGGGCGCGAGGTCGGGGGCCGTGTCGGGGTGCGCCTGTTCGACGCTGCGCGCCACGGCTTCGGCGCGACGGTCCGAGCCCGAGGAGGGCGACGACGGCTTCACGTCGCGGGGCATGATCGACGGCCAGTGTCGTTCGCTATAGTGGACACGTCAAGGGAGCCCGGCCCCGACGACTATGGACGCGCCGGCGGGTGTGCCCCGGCGTACGTCATGACGAGGTTCATCCAGCACTCCTCGCTGCCGGGGTTCACGTAGGAGTGCGGGACGTCGGCCGTGAACGCGATGGCGTCTCCCTTGCCGAGCTCGTGGCGTTCCTTGCCGATCTCGAGCACCAGCCGCCCCGAGGTCACCACGAGGTTCTCGCGCGTGCCTCGGGCATGCGGCTCGGCGTCGTCGCGACCATGGCCCGCCAGCCAGAGCTCGTAGAGCTCGAACGTCCCCCCCGAGTCGTCGGGCACGAAGAGCGCGCGCGACGAGAATCGGCCGTCGGTGCTGACGATGCGCTTGGCGTTCGCGGCGCGAAAGATGCGCAGCTCTCCCCGGCCCGGACGAGCCATCAGCGTGGAGAACGGTACCTCGAAGGCGCTCGCGATCTTCCAGAGCGTGCCCAGGCTCGCCACCGTGTGCCCCAGCTCGATCTGGCCGAGCGTCTGCCGGCCCACGCCGCTCAACCCCGCCAGCACGTCGAGCGAGTAGCCGCGCTTGACGCGCAGCTCCCTCACGTTGGCGCCTACGAGCGCGTCGAGCTCGGGAACGGCGTCTTCCGTGGCGGGCGCCAACTGGGGCTCGACGATGGGGAGCCCCGCGGCCCTC
>JBEKGQ010000687.1:0-4235 GCA_050012715.1 Polyangiaceae bacterium | reverse complement strand
GAGGGCGGCTCCCAACTCGACCGGATGCACGACGATGGCGCCTTCCCTCGCAGACCCGCGTAGCCGAATCGTCAGCACCCAGGGCCCGGCCGCGACGCTCTTGGTGCGTCTCCTCGTCGGTGGCGTGTTCCTGTCGGAGGGCATCCAGAAATTCCTGTACCCGGACGCGCTCGGAGTGGGTCGCTTCGTCACGATCGGCATCCCCATGCCCGCCCTCATGGCTCCCTTCGTCGGTGGCGTCGAGATCGCGTGCGGCTTCTTGCTCATCATCGGCTTGCTGACGCGCCTCGCTGCCATTCCACTCATCATCGACATGCTCGTCGCCGTCGTGACCACGAAGGTCCCGATCCTCATCAAGCTAGGCTTCTGGGCGATGGCTCACGAGACGCGCACCGACTACTCGATGCTCCTCGGCTGCGTCTTCCTTCTCTTGGTCGGAGCGGGGCGAGTGTCGGTCGACGGGCGCATCGGGGGATGGAAGCCGCGCCATGCCTGACGAGGGGCGGCCCGAAGAAGGACGGACGGGCGCCGCGCCTCGCGCCACGCTCCGGGAGCTCGCTCTGCTCTTTCTGCGCCTCGGCGTCACGGCGTTCGGCGGTCCCGCCGCCCATGTCGCCCTCATGGAAACGGAGGTCGTCCGTCGGCGCCGCTGGATGTCCTCGGACAGGTTCCTCGACCTGTTCGGCGCGGCCAGCCTGATCCCCGGCCCCAGCTCCACCGAGCTGGCCATCTTCATCGGCCACGAACAAGCAGGGTGGCTCGGGCTCCTCGTGGGCGGCGTCTGCTTCATCCTGCCGGCGTCGCTGATGGTCACCGCGCTGGCGTGGGCCTACGTCCGCTACGGAACGCTGCCCCAGGTAGCAGGGGTCCTCTACGGCATCAAACCCGTGGTGATCGCCATCGTCGTGCAGGCCCTCTGGGGCCTCGCCCCGAAGGCGATCAAGAGGTCGGCCTGGCTCGGCGCGCTGGGTCTGCTCGCCGGCGGGGCTTCGGCCCTCGGCGCAGACGCCTTCCTCGTCCTGCTCGGAGGAGGCGTGGCGGCGCTTCTCGCAAGCCAGGTCGCGAGAAGGAAGGACGTCGCTCGATCCATCAACCCCAGCATCGTGGCTGGCATCGTGACCGGCGGCGCTTCCGTGGCCGTCCCGGTGACCATGGGTGCGCTGTTCCTCACCTTCCTGAAGATTGGCGCCGTCGTCTTCGGCAGCGGCTACGTCCTGCTCGCCTTCTTGCGCGCGGACCTCGTCGACCGTCTCCACTGGCTCACCGAGCCCCAGCTTCTCGACGCGGTCGCCATCGGCCAGGTGACGCCGGGTCCGGTATTCACGACCGCGACGTTCATCGGGTACGTCGTAGCGGCCAGCGAGGGCCCGGCAGCGGGCGTCCGGGGCGCGGTCGTCGCGACCGTCGGCATCTTCCTCCCCGGCTTCCTGCTCGTGGCGATCGTGCGCCCGCTCGTCGCTCGACTGCGGAAATCGCCGGTTGCTGGAGCCTTCCTCGACGGCGTGAATGTCGCGGCGCTCGCGCTCATGGCGGTCGTGACCGTGCAGCTCGCGAGGGCCGCCCTCGTGGATGCACCCACGATCCTCCTCGCACTCGCAGGAGCCGTCGCGCTCATCCGGTTCAAGCTGAACACCACGTGGCTCGTCGCTGTCGGCGCTCTGCTCGGCGTCGCCATCGAAGCGATCCGTCAATAGCCGCGGGGGTTCTTCTCGCTGGTGCCGTGAGGCACGCTTCGAGCGTGCACGCGAGTTCACACGTGAGCGATCGAGAGCTTCCGCCGCGGGCCCTGCCGCGCCGGCTCGCAAGTTGCTCTCGGACCAGGTGTGTCGGCGGCGCGCTTCGTCCCGGTCGTCTTCGTCGCGTGGTGGAGCGTGGAGTCGCCCGCCGTGGCGCAGGAGTCACCGAGCGCCCGCGACCGACCCGACGCCGCCCACTGGATTGCGGTGGAAGCGACCGCGGGGGTGGCGACGCCGCTTGGTTACGTCGGAGCCAGCGGCGTGCTGAGGCCGATTCGCTGGATTGCCGTCCACGGCGGGGTCGGGGTCGGCGCGGTCGGCGTCCAGTGGGAAGCCGGCGTCCGCGCAAGCCTTCCGCTGCCCACCGGTCTTCGGATGCCGGTCCAGTACCTGGACATCGGCGCCAGCTGGTCCGTCGGGCCCTACTACTGGCAGAACCTCGCCGGCCAGGTCTTGCAGAGCGACCTGGGTCAGCAGGGTCCCCCCCAAGCCCGCTACTGGCAGCAGGCCAACTGGCTGAACATCACGCTGTCCGTCGAGCGCACGCTCGGGTCGGTGGCATCCATTCGGCCCTTCGTCGGCGTCGGATTCATTCTCAACGGCGGCGACGGCATCCCCATGACCGCCGCCACGTGGCAGTCCTGCGGTCGCTGTGGAGAGTGGACGCCCTATGTCGGGGTGGCCCTGGCGTTCGGGCCATGACCGGGCAGGACGGGTCGTCGCGGTTGCTGCGGAACGCGATCGCCCTGATCGCGTCGACGGTGGCGACGGGTTGCCCTTCACCCGTCGGGACGTGCGATCAGAGCGATGCGATCCGGACGGACCAGTACGACGATCTCGCGCTGCAGCCCGAGGCCGACGGCGGTTTCGTCATCTCGGTGGGAGATGGGTACGCGTACTACCCGGGTCGGTACGGGTCGTGTCGCGACTACTGCTCGATCCAGCCCGAGCTCGTGTCGCTGTCGAGCTGCGAAGGCCCGACCTTCGCCGATGCCTCCTCGTCTTCTGGAGGCTGGACCATCGCGTGCGACGGTCGCTGGGTGTCGTGCAGTTTCCCGTACATCATCAATCCTCCTCCGACGCCCGGCTCGGGGCGGACGACCGAAGGGGTGTGGATGCCACCCGCGGACCGCGTCGGAAGGTCGGTGGGCAATCGACCGGTGTCCCCGGGAGAGCATTTCGCCCGTGCCGCGGCCGACGAAGCCGCGTCGGTTCACGCGTTTCGGCGTCTCGCGCGCGAGATCGCCGCCCACGACGGCCCGCCTTCTCTCGTGACCGCCGCCGAGCGAGCCGCCGCCGAAGAGGTCCGTCACACGATTCTCATGACGCTGCTGGCGCGCCGCTACGGCGCGAAGGTGAAGCTGCCGGTCGCCGCTGCGTTGCCCGTCCGCCCGCTCGAGCAGGTCGCGCTCGAGAATGCGCGCGAGGGATGCGTGAGGGAAACCTTCGGCGCCATCGTGGTCGCCTTTCAGGCGCGGCGCGCGCGCGACGCGATCGTGCACCGGGCGCTCCGGAGCATCGCGTGCGACGAGTCCGAGCACGCGACGCTCTCGTGGAGCGTCGCACGCTGGGCGGAGCGTCGGCTGGGTGCGCGGGGCGCAGCGGATGCGAAGCGGGCGATGGTCGAAGCCATCGCCGAGCTGGACGGGCTGTCTTCCTTTCGAGGCGCCGCCGGGCCGGAGGCCGGCCTGCCGAACGCACGAGAAGCACGAGACATGATGTGGCAAGCGAAGGCCAGGATCTGGCCGCGAGCGTGAGCGCCCATCGCCCGCTTCGTGGGGCCAGAGCCTGGCGCCGACGCCCCGATGGCCCAGCTGGCACAGTCCAGCGAGTCGGTATTCGCGGGACAATTCCCCTGGCATCGTCGATGCACACGACCGCGGCGATGCCGACGATGCTTCGCTGGAGCGCACCGTTCGGGCCCACCATCGTCCTGGTGGTGGCCTGTGGCGGAAGCACGGGGGTTCTGCCGGGTGGCAACGACTCGGGAACCGACGCGGTCCCCGGCGACGACATCGGCGACTCCGCCGTCCGGGACGGCTCCGGGGACGCTGGTTACCTCGCGTGCATGAACGCGTCGGGGCAGCTCGACGGATCACTCAAGGCCTGCCAGTCGGACAGCGACTGCGTGATCGAGCAGGAGCAGACCGACTGCTGCGGAACCATTCTTTTCGTCGGGGTCAGCTCCGCATCCGCCGGGATGTTCGAAGCGTGCGAAGCGGCGTGGGCGGCACACTTCCCGGGTTGCGGGTGCGCCTCGAACAAGACCACGACCGAGGACGGGAAGGTGACCGACCTGGGCATGGACGGGGGCGGCCCGGAGGTTCACTGCACCGACTTCACGATGAGCGGCGGCGTCTGCATGACCTACACGCCGTAGGACGCATGGCGCCATCGGTCGCATCTCGTCCAGGCGCGGTCGCGCGTCGTGCAGGCGCGGTCGCAGGTCGTGCAGGCGCGGTCGCAGGTCGTGCAGGCGCGGTCGCAGGTCGTGCAGGC
>JBEKGQ010000686.1:0-4242 GCA_050012715.1 Polyangiaceae bacterium | reverse complement strand
GGCTGCGCGTGGCACGTCGAGCACGTGCTGAGTGCGGCGACGGCCGGCGTGTGCGGGGCGTGGCAATCCTCGCAACCCTTGGATCCCGGATGTTGTGCGTGGAGGGTCGCGTGCTCATCCTGGTGACAGGTCGCGCAGCTCGCGGTCTTCGTGAAGGGCTCCGCATGCATCGTGTGGCACGACGCGCACTCCGTGGTGCCGTGCTCGTGGATCCCCGCGAGCGCGCCTTGTGGCGCCGCGTGGCAGCCGATGCACATGGCGGACGGCTTGTTCGGCGTGAACGAATGGCAGCCGAGGCAGTCGATCTTCGCGGCCTGCGGTGAGCTCGGGTGGGCATGCGCCGCTTGCTCGCCGTGACACTTCGCGCAAGGAGCGCTGCCCGGGTTCTTGAACCCATCGCGCTCGTAGTCGTGACAGTCCTTGCACGCTGCCTTGCCCTGGCCGACGTGCGCCTCGTGCCCCGCGCTCGTCTTGTACTCGGCCCACGACGGAGGGACGAGCTCCGCGGGTACCCCCGGAGGCCCTCGACGCAGCACGACGAACAGGGCGGCGATCGCGGCTCCCACCACGACGGCAGCGGCCAGGAGCGTCCAGAGCACCGCGCGCGCGCGTCTCATGGCGCGTGGCACTCGCGGCAGGGCATGTCGTGGAGCTTGTTCTTCGTGCTCGAGAAATCTCGGCCGTGCGGGTTGCCGCCGGGCCCCCCGACGCGATGACAGCCGACGCAAAGCTGCTCCCCCGCTCCGCCGTGACAACCCGCGCACGACCCAGGATCGATGCGCGCCTGAACGCCGTGATCGACGCCGCCGGGGCCGGTCGTGATCCATCCGGTGGGGTGGGGACTGCGGGTGGTCGTTCCGGGCGCGACGTTCTCGCGTGTGTGGCAGTCGAGGCATGACTGCTCGCTGTGGCAGGTCGTGCAAAGGCCCGTGTCGGCCCGCGCGTCCTCCGAGTGCCTGGCGAGAAACCCCGCCCGGTGCAGCCCCGACAGCTGGACGTCGTCGAACGCGAGCCTCGCTGGCAAGGCGGGGACCGTGCCGGCGCCGTGGCACGCCGCGCACGAGCGCTCACTGTGGCAGCTCGCGCAGAGATCGCGCGCGCTGGCCGCCCGGACGCCGTGCTCTCGCACGAAGTCTCCGTCGTGCACCAAGTGGTCGGCCGGGAGGGTTCCCTCGTGACCGAGGTCGACGTGGCACCCGTCGCAATCGCGCGTCGTCCACTGGTCCCGGTGCTCGTGGCACCCGAAGCAGGTGGCCATCGGCGGCAAGATCGCCTGCGGACGGGCCTGGGTCACCTCCATGTGGCACCGAACGCAGTCGCCTCGCGATGCGACGACGTGCCTACCGTGCTCGAAGCGCAGGTGCTCTTTCGCGAGCTCGACGCCGCTGCGCACGTAGGACTCGCCGTGGCAGCCGGCGCACGGGTGCTCGTCGTGCGGCTTGGAGTGGCATCGCCGGCAGTCGGCATCGGTCGGGAAGTGAACGGGGCCCGTGTCTCCCGCGACGTCGGCGCCGACGTGGCACTCGAGGCAGTTGATTCCCTTGTCGACGTGGGCGCGGTGCTCGAAGGGATGCGACGCCGTCCTGCGGTTCAGGCCGAGCACGCCGGCGCACGCCGCCAGGGCGAGCGCGAAGACCATGACCAGCGTGAGCCGCGCTCTCATCGGGCTCCCACGCCCTGCCCGCGCCCGGAGTGGTCCGCCGACTGACCCCCGAAGAGGTACGCGACGCGCACCAGCGCGTCGGTCTCGTAGCGGTGCAGGGGCGTCGACGACGCCTCGAGCGCCCCCGCGATCTCCCAGGCGTTCCGTGAGCGCCAGGAGAGGGCCATCAGCCCCCACGGCCAGGCCGCGCCTCGCCCGTCGGGATGATCGGGCACGACGATCTCGAGCTCGGTGGAGTACCGAAGGCCATGGCCCAGCGGTTGGGCGCAGAGCGCGCGGACCCCGCTCCACTGAGCCGTCGAGACGTCCTCGCGGCGGAGCTCGAGGCCCATGTTGCCGTCGCCGCGGTCGTCCAGGCGCAGCGTCGCCCGCACCCATCCATTGCCGCCGAGCGCCCCGCCGACGTCCTGACCGGCCCCGCTCGCGAGGAGGTCGAGCCGCGGGGCGGCCCGCCACTTCACGGTGCCGCCGACGCTCTGGGAAGGAAAGTCGCCGAGGACCGAGAAGAGCGACGTGGCCGGGAGGAGCCGCGAGGGGGAACGGTCCGCGGCGAAGAGCTCGAAGCGCCAGTCGTCCACCCGCGTCGCAGCGGAGAGCAGCGCGTCGGCGATGCCGGGGGTCGTGAGGTCGTAGGAGCCTCGCGCCGCGAGATCGAGCCACCGCACGGGCGCGGTCGCGAAGTCGGCGCCGACCTCCTCGTCGGAGATCTCACCGTCTTCACGCCGCTGCACGTAGGAGACCCCCAGCGTGGCTCGCGACGCGACGGACTGCGCGACGCGTGTACCCACGAGCCAGTCGTACGCGCGGGCCCCGAAGCGAGGGACGACCGGCAGGCCGCCGAAGGTCTCGACCGTCGACCCCCAGGGCGCGCGGGCGATCGCCTCGGCCCCGTCGATCTGCACTGGCCGGACGGCGCCCGTCGCGACGACGAACCGACCCGCTCGCACTTCGGCGTAACCGTGTGGCTCTTTCAGCCGAACGGCGAGCACGAGGACATCTCCCGTCAGGCTTGGCTTCGCACCCGCCCAGACCAGTCCCTCCACGTCGATCCACGGTCGCGCGCTGTCCTCCCCCTGGAGCACGACAAGACCCGTCGGTGATTGCGTCTCCGCAATGGCATCGGACCGCAGTCGCAGCGGCTGCGCCGTCGCCGGGGACGAGAACCACGACGCGAGCAGCATCGCCAGGACGCAGGAAATGCGTCTCTGGCGACCTCTCCGCGTGGCAATCCTCTTGCAACGCATCGTTTCGAGGCGCGTTTGCAAGTCCCAGGCGCGCCGACGACAGGATCCTCGTGACGCTCCCCTCCTCGCCGCTGGCCCTCCTCGCTCTCGGCTGCGCCGCGATCTCTGCGTGCATCCTGCTCGTCTATCTCGTGCGCGCACCGGTGCTCGTGCGGGCGACCAAGATCTGGCTCGCTCTCGGGCTCGGCGTCTTCCCCATCGCGGCGGCCGCTGCGGGCAACCTCCAGGGCTTCGAGGCGACGAAGGAGCGCGAGTTTTGCGGCTCCTGCCACGTCATGGCCCTCCACGCGGCGGACTCCGAGGACCCCGCGAGCAACTCGCTCGCCTCGCGACACGCCCGCAACCCGATGTTCGGCACCGAGAATTGCTACACGTGCCACGCCGACTACGGGATGTTCGGCACCATCGTCACCAAGGCCGGCGGGATGCGTCACGTGTGGCTCTACTACACCGAGTACCGCAAGACGCCGATCGAGGAGGCCAAGGAGACGATGCATCTCTGCGCGCCGTACCCGAACGACAACTGCATGCAGTGCCACTCGACCCGGGACGAGCTGTGGCTGAAGACGGCGGATCACAAGGCCTCGCTCGATGACGTGCGTACAGGGCGCCTGAGCTGCGCGAGCGCCGGCTGTCACGGCCTCGCGCATCCCTTCTGGGGAGGGCAGAAGCCATGAAACACGTGAGCCTGAAGCAGGTGAAGCCTCAAAGAATGCTGCGCGCGGCCTGCGTGCTCGCGCTGGGAGCTCTCGGGCTCATGGTGTGGTCGCTCTTCGACCCGCGCCCCGTGCCCGTCATCGCCGCGATGTCGATCGGCCAGGTGCTCGGAACGCTCTCGTTCGCGTCGTTCCTCTACGTGCTGGTCGCCGATATTCGCAGGCAGCGTGCGTCAGCGAGGAGCGGCGCTCCGGACCAGAGCGTCGAATGAGGCGCGCGCGCCCTGGACCTTCGCCGAGGGCCCGAGGAGCTTGAAGAAGTAGGCGGAGCCGGCGGTCGGCACGATGGCGCCGACCAGCGTCCACCCGGCGTGGGAAGGCGACTGCGATCCCGGCATCATCGAGCCTCCCATGTACGTACCGCTCACTTCGACGACCACCACGTCCAGCCCGTGAACCTTGACCTCGGTGCGCTTCTCGATGCCTCGGTTGTCGAACTGATCCAGCCAGCGCTGGATGTTGGCCTCGGTGGTCCCGCCAGCACGAGTGATGCTGATCTCGGGCGCGTCGCTCGACTCGGCGGCCGGGCGATACGTCGCGATGCGCATCGCGTTGGGGTTCGGTGCCGTCTGCCATCCCGGCGGGGACTGCCACGCGAGCGCCGGGGCCTCGTCGCTCG
>JBEKGQ010000685.1:0-4242 GCA_050012715.1 Polyangiaceae bacterium | reverse complement strand
CGGGCCGGATCTGAAGACACCACGCCGCGACGAGACCGGCTGACGCCGCGGTCCTGGTGAGCGAAGCCAGTCGTCCACACTGTCGCTCGGGTGCTCCACGGGTCGCCGTTTCACCACTCGACTCGGCGAAGAACGCGCGACTTCCGACTGGCAGGCGCATTGCAGTCCGCTCGGCGTAGCCATGAAGATGCCCCGTCCCTGTTGCGAACCGGAGACAGGCTGCCGTGTCCCACGTAGGCTCTCGCCCGGGGGGACGCGGTGAGCGAGGAAGCGTTCGACCGACGCGGGCTGCTGAAGCTCGCGGCCACGGCGGTCGCGGTCGGCGCCGCGCCCGGCTGCGCGTCTCCGCAGCGGCACGTCGAGGCGAGCGCACCGGCGACGGCGGCCGACATCGCCGCCCAGCTCGATCCCGAAGCGGCCGAGGCCCTGCTCGCGAAGGTCGACGCGCGCATGGACTGGATCAAGACCGCCTCCCTGCCGGATGACGTTCTGCCGCTCTCGAAGCTGCCGCGCGACACGATGACAAAGCGCGAAGCCGCCGAGACCGACGTGCTCGTGCGCAAGGCGGTGCGGACGCTCTACATGACCGGCCGCTTCCGGGACATGCCCGACGCGATGAAGGTCCACCCCGGGGTGCAGGCGCGCCTCGGCGCGATGCAGGACGAGATGGACGACGCCGTCCTCGGCATGACGGACCGGCTCGAGCGCATGACGCCCGACGACCATCGCCGCGTGCAGGAGTACCTCGCGAAGGACGACCTCTTCGGCGAACGGCTCGCCCGCGTCCTCGAGAAGACCGCATCCGACGACGGCCTGTCCTTCCAGCACAGCTTCGGCCTGCGCAGCGCCACGCTCGACCTCTCGGCGCGGATGGCGGCGCAGTCGCCGGCCCTCGTCGTCGACCCGCTCGTGCGCAAGGTGCGGCGCATCGAGGCGCATCCGCGCTCGGACGCCGAGGAGGCGCGGCGGCTCGCGGCGCGCGTCGGCGAGGAGACGTTCTGGGCCCACCAGGAGCGCATGGCCCTCCTGCACGAGGCCTGGCAGACGCGCCTCGGGTCGCGCAGCGCGCTCGCGTCGGGGGCCCTCGCGTCGAGCACCTACGTCTGGCCGTCGTCGGCGCCGCCGCAGCGACCGCCGTCCACGGCGGCCCTCGAGAGCTCCGACGACGAGAGCCTCCAGCCGCCCGTCCACTCGCCCACGCAGTCGACGTCGGGCAAGCGCACCCAGAAGGCCGGCCTCATCACGATGGGCTTCGGCCTGGGGTCGGTGGTGGCGGGCCTCATCTGCGCCGGCATCGCCACCGCGCCCGCGCTGTCGGGGTTCATCTGGCCGGCGCTCATCCTCGGCGTGACGATCGGACCGATCCTCCTCGTCGTGGGGCTCATCATCCTCATCGTCGGCACCGCGATCCGGGCGTCGGAGTGACGGACGCGATGGACGAAGCGGTCGTCGTCACCGGCCTCGGCGCCGCCTCCGCCCTGGGGACGGGCCTCGACGCGCACCGCGCCGCCTTGCGCGAGGGGCGCGACGGGCTCCGCGCCATCGCGCGCTTCGACACGAGCCGCATGACCGCCCGCCTCGGAGGCACCTGGCCGGGCTGGGACGGGCGCGTGCAGCCGGAGCCGGGGCGGGACCTCGGCCTCACCGAGACCGCCGCGGACTTCCCGCTCCACGAGCTCGCGCTCGTCGCGGCGCGGGAGGCCTGGGAGGGCGCGCGCCTCGGCCCGGTGGCACCACGCCGCGCGGCGCTCGTCTTCGGGACGTGCTTCGGCCACGGCTTCGCCGAGTTCCACGCCGTCGCCGACCGCATCGCACGCGCGTTCGACCTCGCCGGCCCGCGGATCACCATCTCGACCGCCTGCGCGTCGTCGACCAACGCCATCGGCGTGGCCCTCGATCTCCTCCGCCGGGGCCGCGCGGACGTGGTCGTCGCCGGCGGCGCGGACACGCTCCTCCGCGAGGCGTTCGCGGGGTTCTCCGCGCTCGGCGTCCTCAGCCCCGAGAAGTGCGCCCCATTCAGCGAGCCCGAGGGCACCACCCTCGGCGAGGGCGCCGGCTTCGTCGTCCTCGAGCGCGCGAGCGACGCGCGCCGCCGCGACGTCCTCCCGTGGGGCAGCATTCACGGCTACGGGCTCTCCGCCGACGGCTTCCACGAGACGACGCCCGACCCCACCGGCGCGGGGGTGGCGCGGGCGATCCGCGGCGCGCTCGGCCACGCCGGCTGGGACGCGGCGAGCGTCGACTTCGTCAGCGCGCACGCGACCGGCACCACGAACAACGACCGCATCGAGTGGTCCGTCCTCGAGCGCGAGCTCGGCGGAGCGGGCGCGCCGCCGCCGGTCTGCGGCTCGAAGAGCCAGCTCGGGCACACGCAGGGCGCGGCCGGGGTGCTCGAGCTCGTCCTCGCGCTCCTCTGCCATCGCGCCGGAGAGATCCCCTCGACGCTCCACTTCCGTGGTCCCCGGCCGGGATGCCCGGGTGATCCGGTCGCCGCGCCGCGGCCGCGCGCGCACGCCGTGTCGCGCGCGCTCAAGCTCTCGGCGGCGTTCGGCGGCGCCAACGCCGTCCTCGCCTACGGCGGTCCCACCGTCGCCCCGACGACGCGCGCCGGCGCGCCCTCGCGCGTCCTCGTGCGGGGCGTCGGCGTCGTGGGGCCCTCCGGCAGCCATGCCACGCCCGGCGTCGACGTCCTCACGCGCGGCCGCGTCGTCGGCCCTTGCGCGGAGGTGGACCTCGGCCGCGTCGGCGTCGACCCGCGTCGCCTCGATCGATCGGCCCGGTGGCTCACGGCGGCCTCGGTCCTCGCGCTGGGCAACGGCGGCCGGCCGCTCGCCGGAGAAGCCGGCGCCCGCACGGGGCTCTTCGTCGGGGCGACGCGCATGCCGGAGGAGAGCTCGCGCCGCTGCCACGCCGCGATACGGAAGCACGGCGTCGCCGGCACGTCGGCCTCCGCGTTCGCGCGCATGTCGGTGAACGCCCCTGCGGGCGCATGCGCGCGCGCGCTCGGCCTCCTCGGGCCCACGACCACGGTCTCCACGGGCCCGGGGAGCGGCCTGCTCGCGGTCGCGCTCGCGGCCGAGTGGCTCGCGCTCCGTGGCGACACCGATCGTATCGTGGCGGGCGGGCTCGACGAGCTCGCGCGCTCCGCGGACGACGGCAAAGTCGGCGACGAAGCCGAGGGCGCGGCGTGCCTCGTGCTCGAGCGGGCGCAAACGGCGGAGGACGATTCTCCCGCCGTCGTCGTCGTCGTCGCGGGATGGGGGCTCGCGGGCCCGGAGAACGCGGGCGATGCGGCGAGGCAGGCCCTCGGGAGCCGCGGGGGGGTCGACGGCATTCTCGTCGACGGTGAGCCGCGCGACCTCGCCGCGCTGACGCCGCTCCTCGTCGCGGAGGCCCCCGTCGGCCTCGTCGACGGCGCCGCCCTCTGGGGCGCCGCCGACGGGTCGCGATCCTGCGTGCTGGCCGCGCTCGCCGTGGCGTACCTCGAGGCCGGCTCGGGGCGCTCGCTCCTCGTCGTCGCCGCGCGCGGCACGTCGAGCGTCGCCCTCCTCTTCGAACGGAGCGCGCGATGACCGCCGCCCTCGCGCTCGACGCCTATCTCGAACGCCGCGAGCACACCCTCGACGAGGTGCGCCGCCTCATGGCGAGCATCATCGACTACCGCGGCGACCCCGGGGACATCGACCCCGACGCGGGTCTCTTCGGCACCGGCCTCGGGCTCGACTCGCTCGACGCGGTCGAGGTGCTCATCGGCCTCGAGATCGACCTCGGCGTCCGCCTCGAGGGCGACGACGCGATGCGCCTCGGGCTGCGGAGCGTCAACGCCGTCGTGGACGTCGTGATGCGCGCGCGCGGAGAGCTGCCATGAGCCTCGAGGCCCCCGAGACGCTCGTTTCCCTCGAGGCCCAGGTGCGCGCGGTGCGCTCGTCGGCGGGCGCCTCCCGCGCCGACCACCTTGCCGTCGTCCGCGTGGAGGGTCCCGACGCGTTCGATCTCCTCGAGCACGCGAGCACGCGCCGCCTCTACCTGCGCGAGGGGCAGATGCGCCACACGCTGCTCCTCCACGAGGACGCCGGCATCTTCGCCGACGCGTACATCGGCTCGGCCGACGACGCGCTCTACCTCCTCGCGGATGGCCCCACGGAAGACGAGCTCGTCGCGTGGCTCGGGCGCCTCCAGCTGGCGCGCTCGCCGGCGGCGCGCGCCAGCGTCCGCGGTCAGTCGGCCGAGCAGGTCACCCTC
>JBEKGQ010000684.1:0-4251 GCA_050012715.1 Polyangiaceae bacterium | reverse complement strand
AGCCGCAAGCAGGCGCGGGGGAGGCGATTCGCGCCTGGCAGAAGAGAGCTCAGTCGTCCCCCTTCGACTCTTCGATCGCGTCGGCGAGGTCGCGCACCGCGCTCTCGCTCGTCTGCCCCACGCCGACGAGGTCGGGGTGGAGGCGCGTCCTCGCCGTCCAGCGCCCGTCGGGGAGCTGCGTGCACGTCACCTCGTAGGCCTTCCGCGGCGTGTCGTCGTCCGGCATCGACCGCTTCCTCAGGGCCGCAGCATCTTGAAGGCGTGCACCCAGTCGTTTCGCAGGAACCCCGAGATGCACCAGAGCATGCAGAGAGGCTCGATCGCGCGCGCCGCTTCCACGCCGCCGCAGTCCTCGGCGTCCCAGCCGAATTGCTCGAGGATGCCGCGGGTCACGTCCTTGGCCCCGGCGTCGTTGCCGCAGATGAACATGGTCGGCCGCGACGGGAGCTTCGGGTTCACGAAGAGGGCGTTGCCGACGCTGGAGAAGGCCTTCACGAGCCTCGCGGCCGGGGCCTTCTTCTGGAGGCGCTCCATCAGCGAGTCGTTCGGTCCCGTGAAGTAGGCGACGACGCAGTTGGTGGGGGGCGCGTTGGCGATCGGGTTCGTGGCGTCGAGCACGACCTTGCCGTCCAGCGCGCCGCCGCAGAGGCCGACCGCCTCCTCGGCCGCGGTCCCCTTCACCGCGAGCACGACGACCTCGCCGAAGGTCGCCGTCTCCGCGAACGTGCCGGCGGAGGCCTTCGCTCCGGCGCCGGCCTTCCAGTCGGCCAGCTTCGACGCGTCGCGTGAGCCGCGCATCACCTCGTACCCGTGCTTCAGGAAGCCATCCGCGAGCACTTGCCCCACCTGTCCCGATCCGAGAACGCCGACCTTTTTCATGGGTATGGAGGGTCCCTCCATCCTGGCGGCGGGCACAAGCCTCGCGCCGGCGGGTGGCGGCGTGAGCCGTATTGGGCTCGTCACGCGACTGTTTCAGGGAGGAGGACCGGATGCTTCGTGGCGGACTTCGACGCGCCTGGGTGATGAGCTGCCTGCTGCCGCTCGCGGCCTGCTCGAGCGCGTCGCCGTCGGGCGGGTCGTCCGGGTGGGCGGGCGACCAGAGCCCTCCCTCCGGTGACGGCGGAGGGTCCTCTCACGACGGCGGAGGCGCGGGGCCCGCGACATCCCAGGATGGAGGGCCGGGGGCGTCGTCGGAGGGCGGCGAGGCCGGTACGACCGCCGACAGCGGCCCGGTCGCGGAGGACGGCGGCCCCGTCGCCGCCGGAATGAGCTCCGGGACGATCGGCTTTCACCTGCTGCTCGGCGTGAGCGGGTCGGACACCCCGGGCGACAGCCTGTCGCTGGCCGGGGACGGCTACACGGACCTCATCGCCTCGAACTTCGTCGCCGGCGTCATGGTCGGCCACCTGATCGAGAAGCGCACGCCGGGGATCCAGTTCGACGCGGACTACCTCTACGGCTCCATCTTCGGGCAGCTCCTCCAGGAGAACCTCGACACGGAGCTCTACGCGAGCACCTCGAGCCTCATCGACTCGTCGTCGCTCCAGCAGGCGGTCATGGGCACGGGGCAGGGGGGCCCGTACCAGATCAACAACTACGCGGCGGACATGGTCTACGGCACCTACCGCCCGCAGGGGTACTCGCTCATCAACTACGTCGCGGTGCAGAAGAACATCGGCTTCGCGTTCGCGTCCGCCGCGACGCAGTACGAGCAGGCGACGCCGGCCTCCTTCAACGACAAGTTCTACGGGCCGATGCTGACGGCGTACTTCCACTACAACGACTACGTCGCGCTCCACGAGATCGGGCCCGAGGGCGGTTACACGCCGCAGTGGGAGCCCGCGTACGACGACGCGCTCGCCGACTTCGAGAAGCTCCCGCAGAGCTTCCTCGATGTGCTGCTGAACGTCGCCTACAACCAGGGCTACTACGGGCCGCTCGTCACGAGCTACAGCCAGCTCGGGGCGAGCGCGACGGCGGCGACGGTGACGACGGTCGACAGCTACAGCATGGCGTGGGGGGTGAACGACACGTACCAGCAGTACCCGTTCCAGGTGCGCTACTACCTGGACCAGCTCTACGACAACCCGGCGCCGATGACGGGCACCGTGCCGGACAATCACGTCGTGTTTCGCGTGGGCGGGCTCGGGTCGGTCTTCGCCAGCGTGTTCCAGACGCTGGCGTACGTCGATGCATCGTCGTCGCAGTACGGGTACATCACGGCCGCGCAGGCGAACGCCGCGTTCGATGCGGCCCTCACCGCGACCGGGACGTCGAGCGCCGGCACGCTGGACTTGAGCAACGCGGCGCAGCGGGCGCAGATCTTCGCGCTGCTCGAGCAGGCGATCGCGACGCTGGAGACGAACCTCGGGACGGATTTCACGGCGACGACCCTCGTGGGCCTCTGAACCGGTGCGATTTCGAGCGTCGCGGGTGGCCTTCGGAATGAAACCGGCACCTTCCGGAGTGAAGCGGGCGCCTTCCCGAGCAGGCGGGGTGCCCTCCCGAGCTTCAGCGTGCAGCGTCGAGAATGAACCGATCGCGAGTCTTCCTGTCGCTCCATGTCCCCGGAGAGAAGCTCCACGAAGAAAGAATGGAGCTTCGTGCGGCCGACCTGTCGGCACACGAAAGTTTCCTCCCCCGACAGGAACGATCGCACACCGGACAGGAGGCCGGACCTGGAGCTCCACGAAGAAAGAATGGAGCTTCATGCGGCCCGCCTGTCGGCACACGAGAGTCTCCTCTCCCGACAGGAAAGATCGCACACCGGACACAAAAGAAGACGGGCGCGACGATCTCGGGAGAGCAGAAGAAGCTTCAAAGGAGGGGAGGAGGAAAGGAGGGAGATGGTCGCGGATTCTCGATCCAAGACCCTCCTTCCTTCTCCGTTCCTCCTACTCTCCTTTGCTCTCGTCTCGGTCGAGGATCGCGCTCGCCTGCCCTCGGGATGCCTACAGGTCCATCTGCATCCCGATCTCGATCACCTGATCCGGCGGGATGCAGAACCAGCTCGTCGGGCTCCTCGCGTTCCTCGACAGGAATGCGAAGAGGCCCTCGGTGAAGACCCCCATCTGCCCCCCCTTGCCGACGAGGAACGTCTCGCGGCCGAGGAAGTACGTCGCGTCGTCGAGGTCGACCGGCAGGTTCGCCTTCGCGAGGACCCTGGGGACGTCGGGCTTCTCCATGAAGCCGGAGCGGACGATGACGCGGAGGACCCCCTTGCCGAGGTCCTCCACCGAGAAGCGGTTCTTCGCCTCGACGTAGGGTGAGTGCTCGGTCGTCACGGTGAGCAGAACGAGGTGCTCGCGGAGCGCGCGGACGCGACGCGCTTGCGTGGAGAGGACGACCGGCGTCGAGTCGGGGTTCGACGAGAGGAAGATCGCGGCTCCGGGGATGCGCACGAGGTCCTTCGAGTCGAGGGTCTTCAGGAAGTCGGTGAGGGGCGGGGAGACCTGGGCGATGCGCTCGGCGAGGACGCTGCGGCCCACGCGCCAGTCCACCATCACGACGAACATCGCCGCTCCCACGACGATGGGGATCCACCCGCCGTCGAGGAACTTGAGCAGGTTCGCGCCGAAAAACGGGATGTCGAAGGACAGGAACAGGAGCAGCGGAGGTAGCGCCTTCCACAGCGGCCACTTCCACGTGCGCCGCGTGACGACGAAGTAGACGAAGCTCGTGATGCCCATCGTGCCGCTCACGGCGATGCCGTAGGCCGAGGCGAGGCGCGCCGACTCGCGAAAGACGAGCACCAGCGTGATGCACGCGATGCAGAGGGCCCAGTTCATCTCGGGGACGTAGATCTGTCCCTCGGTGTCGCGCGACGTGTGGGTCACCGTGACGCGCGGGAAGTAACCGAGCTGCACCGCCTGGTGGGTGAGCGAGAAGACGCCGGTGATGAGCGACTGCGACGCGATGATGGTGGCGGCGGTCGAGAGCGCGACGAGCGCGTAGGTGGCGGCGCCGGTCGGGACCATCGCGAAGAAGGGGTTCGTGACCGCGCTCGCGTCGCGAAGGACGAGCGCGCCCTGGCCGAGGTAGCAGAGGACGAGCGCGGGGAAGACGAGCGTGAGCCACGCGAGCCGGATGGGGCGCGCGCCGAAGTGGCCCATGTCGGCGTAGAGGGCCTCGCCGCCGGTCACGGCGAGGACGACGATGCCGAGGATCGGCAGGCCCCGGACGCCGTGGTGCACGAAGTAGAGCGCTCCCCACTTCGGCGAGAGAGCCGCGAGCACGCCGGGGTTCTGCGCG
>JBEKGQ010000683.1:0-4253 GCA_050012715.1 Polyangiaceae bacterium | reverse complement strand
CGGGGGCGGTCAGCACGCGCAAGGGCGTCTTCGAGCAGGCCCACGGGGGAACGCTGCTCATCGACGAGATCGGCGACCTCGAGCTCTCGCTCCAGCCCAAGCTCCTCCGCGCGATCGAGCGGAGCGAGGTGCGCCGGGTGGGCGGGGATCGCCCGATCAAGGTCGACGTGCGCGTGCTCGCCGCGACCCGACGCGACCTCGACCACGAGGTGCAGGCGGGGCGATTCCGCGACGACCTCTTCCATCGCCTGGCGGTGGCGCGCATCGAGCTGCCGCCGCTGCGGCGCCGCGTGGGGGACGTGCCGGTGTTGGCGCGGCATTTCTGGGCCGCTCTGGGCGGCGACGAGCAGGCGCTCCCCGGCGACCTCCTGCTCCGGTGGCAGGACTACGGGTGGCCCGGGAACGTCCGCGAGCTCCGCAACACGGTGGCGCGGCGGCTGGCGCTCGGCGAGCTGGCCGAGCGAAGTCCCGCCAGGGACGACGAGAGCGCGGGCGCGGCGGTGGCGTCCGCCGCGACGGACGACGCGGAGGAGGACGCCTTCTTCGAGAGCATCCTGGGGCTCGATCTGTCGCTGGTCGAGGCGCGGCAGCGCGTCATCGAGGAGTTCGAGCGCCGTTACATCGACCGCGTCCTCGAGCGTCACGGCGGGAGCGTCACGAAGGCGGCGACCGCGTCGGGCATCGCGAAGCGCTACTTCCAGCGCCTCAAGTCGCGCGCGCGAAAGTAGGCGTGGATCGGCCCGCGCTCGGCGGGGGGACCGGCGCGCGCGGACCGCCTTCGGGCTGCGGGCGGACGATTGCGTCGCGGCTGGACGTCGCGGTGGAAGCCCGCGGATGGACGCTCGGCGCACGGACGCGCGACGAAGGGCGAAGCGCTGGAACGACCCTTGCGCTGCAGGAAGCCATGCCCGCCCCCAGCATCCGTCCCGTCGCGCTCTTCGCCCTCCTCGCCGCCGGCGCCCTCCTCGGCGCGTGCTCGGCGTCGCCGCCACCCACGGGCTTCGGCGATGACCCCGCCGCCGGGAGCGGCGGAGGGAGCGGGAGCTCCGGTGCCGGCAGCTCGAGCTCGGGGTCCACCGTCGGCACCCTCGGCGGCAGCAGCGGCAGTGGCAGCGGAGGCGGCTCGGGCGGCGCCGACTCGGGCACCGGCCCCGTCGACGTGACGCCCTCGTGCGATCCCGGTCTCGCCATCGACGACACCCACGCTGAGTCCTTCGCCAAGGCCATCGGCATCTGCACCGAGGTGGCGAGCGGCGGCTGGGGCCTCGTCAGCGCGTCCTATTCGAACGGCTTCGGCTCCGCGTCGCCGCCCGCCGACGCGCAGTCGGGCCTCGTCCCGCAGTTCGGGAGCGTCATCGTCCCGCGCGAGGGTGCCCGCATCGGCGTGCTCAGCTCCGGCTACGCCCGCAACTACGACGACTCCGACGGCTTCAGTCAGGACCCGAGCTCCGACTTCGTCGACAGCGGCGGGGGACCGCGCGACGGCGACAACTACCCGACCGGGCAAGCCCCGCCCGGCTTCCCCAAGGCCGCGCAGGGCTGTCCGCAGGACAACCTAGTCAACGACATGATCGACGTGAAGCTCGTCCTCAAGGCGCCGCCCGACGCGACCGGGTTCTCGTTCGACTTCGACTTCTATTCGAGCGAGTGGCCCAACTACGTGTGCTCGAACTTCAACGACGCCTTCGTCGCGTACCTCACGTCGTCGGGCACGACCGGCAACATCTCCTTCGACGCGAACGGCAACCCCGTCGCAGTGAACATCGACTTCTTCGACCGGTGCACGCCGGGCGTCCCCGTCGGATGCCTCCGCTCCAACGGGGAGAACCCCGATCCGCCGCTCGCGACGTCGACCTGCTCGGCCGGCCCGGGGGAGCTCGACGGCACCGGCTTCGGTGACACGTACGCCACGCAGTGCAGCGGCGGCAACGCGAACGCGACCCTCGGCGGCGCCACCGGCTGGCTCACGACGACCGCGTCGATCCAGCCCGGCGAGCAGTTCACGCTCGACTTCATGATCTGGGACGCGGGCGACGGTCTACTCGACTCGAGCGTCCTCATCGATCACTTCCAGTGGATCGGCGGCACGGTCTCCACGGGCACGACGCGCGTCCAGTAGCGGTCAGGTCTCGGGGCGGGTGCCGTCGCCGCGGTAACGGGCGAGGTCGAGGTGGAAGTGATTGCGGTGCGCCGCGTTGAAGAAAGGAGTGAGCACGTGCGAGAAGATGTCCTCGTCGTAGGCCCGCTGGGAGATGGCGCGGAGGAAGGCCCCCGCGGGACGTCGCGGGGGATCGGCGCCGAGGTCGAAGTCGCGCTGGACGTCGACGGTTACGCCGTTCTTCAGCGTGAAGCGGGCGAGGTCGATGGCGTTGGCGTAGCTGTGCTCGCTGACCCATCCCGGGTACGCGTTGATTTCTCGACAGCTGTAGGTCCCGAGCTGGTCGACGCGTACGACCGACGAGGCGAACGCGCGCGTCGCCTCCTCTTGCACCACCTTCTCGAACGACGCGAGCGCGAGGGCCATCGAGCACGTGAGGAGGGGCGACGGGCTGTAAGCAATGGCGCCCGGTCCGTGCACGTAGATGACCACCTGCGGGGCGCCGCAGAGCATCTTGCCGCGGTGCTCCGGGTGCACGGGCAGCGTCGCGACGCGGTAGTCGACGCCGGCCTTCGCGAGCGCGTCGTCGCAGTCGGCGAGCGCGCCCGGCGGGCCCACGACGAGGTCGTTGTCGGGATCGTCGTTCGCAAAGGCCCCGGCGCGCTTCGCGGGGGGCGCGACGGCGCGAGCCACCGGGCCGCCCTCGACGACGAGCGCGGGGGAACGCGCCGCGACCGACTCCGGCGGCTGGGCGACGGGCGAGGTCGGGCCGCGGGCGTCGCACGCCCCGAGCAGCAGCGAGAGAACGAGGACCCGTGTGCGCATGGCGACGCTCCCCGGAGCGTTGGACGTCGTCAGTCCGTCCCCGGTTGGACGCCGCCCGCGCCCTCTGTATTCCGGGCCACCCGGTAGATGTAGAAGTTCTCCTCCTGGATCATCGAGTCGTAGAGCTCCGCGATCCGGACGACGGCCCGCCCGTCGATGAGCTCCGGCAGGAGCGGCCGGTTCATGAGGAGCACGGCGTCCTCGCCCCGCGAGGCGCCGAGCGCGGCGGCGTAGCGCAGCGTGTCCTGATCGGAGGGGTCCCAGGCGCGCCCGCGGGTCCACTTCACGAAGGAGAACGTGTGCTGGGTGCGCGGGCTGTAGGCAAACGCGTCGCCGTCGAGCTGCCCGAGGATGGCGGTCGCGGGGTAGTCGACCTCCGCGACGAGGAGGGTGCCCTGCAGGCCGTTCGCGCGGAGGACGTCGGCGGCGCGCTTTCCGGACGAGAAGACCTTGGCGTACTCGTAGGCGAGTGCGATCGGTGTCCCCGCGAGGTGGGCCAGGAGCACCACCGCGAGCGTCGGCACGAGGGCCGCCTCCCGCACGCGCCGCCAGCGACCGCTCGGCGTCGGCGTCGGCGTCGACTCCGGGGACTGCTTCGCGATCCACGCGGCCATCAGCAGCAGGACGAAGAGAAACCCGTGGTGGCGCACGTCCCCTCCGTACACGAGCCCGAAGAGCCCCATCAGCCCGAGCAGCCCGACGCCGAAGAGCACCGCCGCCTCCCGTCGGCGCGAGAGGACGAAGAGCAGCCACGCCGCGAGCGCGAGCGCGACCGGGACCGCCACGCGACGGAAGGGCGCGTACTCGACGAGCGCGTTGGAGTTCCAGAAGTAGAAGTACGGCCGCGGGATGGGGACGAGGGCGACGAGGAGGCGCGTCGGGGCGAAGTCGTCGGGCATCTCGTGCGGCCACGTGACGTGGGCGACGGTGGAGTCCGCGGGCGGCCACGCGCATATCGCGGCGGCGAGGACCGCCGCGGCGCCGGCGGCGATGGGGAGCCACGCGCGCCACGCCGCCGGACCGCGGCGGCGGATGGCATCGGCGCGGTCGAGCGCGAGCACCGCCGTGTACGCGATGGCGACGACGGTCGACACGGTGGTGGTGAGCGCGAGGCCGGCGAGCAGGAGCGCCGTGCGCCCCGGACGCTCGAGGCGGCGCGGGTGGTTGTCGCAGAGGAGGAGCGCGAGGAGGAGGGCGAGGCCGTAGCAGCGGCTGAGCGCGACGTACTCGTAGGCCAGGAAGTAGCCGAACGGGAACAGCGCGCGGAGCGGCCGCGAGAAGGGGGCGCGGCTCGCAAAGACCCAGACGACGCTGGTGGCGAGGAGGACGT
>JBEKGQ010000682.1:0-4253 GCA_050012715.1 Polyangiaceae bacterium | reverse complement strand
CGAAAACTAGGGACGCCCCCTAGAAGCGGTAGCTGAGCGCGCCGTCGAAGATGTAGATCTGCGACGAGTAGCTCCCGTTGGTGGACGGCGACTTCGACGGGGGCGCGTAGTTCGGGTACGCGCTGTCGTTCACCGTCTCCGGCGCGACGTAGACGTAGGTGTAGCTGAGCGACGCGTAGAAGTGCTTGGTGAACGCGTGCCGCACGCCGACGGTCGGCTCGAGGCGCGTGTTGTCGTAGAGGAGCGGGTCCTGGTGGCTCTTGTTCACCGGCGCCGACTCGTAGGCGAAGCTCGCGAAGAGCTCCGTCTCCGGGGCGACCCAGTAGGCGATGCCGGCGCGCACCTTGACTGTGTCCTACAAGTCGCGCGGCAGATCGAGCTTCACCGTGCTGTTGTTGCCGCCGGTGGGGACGGCGCCGGTGGAGTCGACGGGGCACGCGCCGCCCGGGCTCGTGATGCACTGGTCCTTGAACTGGCTCCAGCGCTGCCAGTCGCCGTCGAGGCGGATCTCCGTGTCCGGCCGCACGCGCCACGCGCCGCCGAAGCGGATGATGTCCGGGTACGCTTGCACCAAATCCGCCGCCGTCGAGCCGGGGGCGGCCGGGTAGAGCTGAAACGTCCCGTGCAGGCGCATCGGGCCGAACCCCGGCTGGCTGGTGTAGGACGCACCGAGACGCAGGGCACCGTCCTTCGTCGCCTCCCAGTAGACGCCCGCCGACGCGCCGACCTGGACGCCGTTGACGTTGAGGTAGGAGCGGCCTTCCTTGACCGAGCCGCCGGGGTTGAGGATGTCGTCCGACCCATCGGCGTTTCGCGCCCGCACGTCGGCCAGCTGGGTGTCGATGACGCTGAAGCTTGCGCCGATGCCCATGCGCGGGCCGTCGAAGCGGTAGGCCAAAGCCGCCGTCGAGTAGAGCGACTCGGTGCTCGCGCTGATCGTCGACCAGCGCTGCGTACCGTCGACCGCGCCGGGGACCTGCGGGTTGTTGGCGAAGTTCGCGTTCTTCCCCCAGCTGAGCTCACCGCCGAAGGGGACGTACGCCGCCACGCCGAGCCGCAGCTTCGAGCCGCCGAAGTCGGTCACGAACCCACCGAACGGCGCGGCGAGCACGTTGAAGAGGTGCGCGGGACCGGTGTTGGCGTTCGTGTAGTTCGCGCCCCCGAGCCCGTCGGACGGGGTGGTCCCGGTCCGGTTGTAGTCGAGCGAGCGCGCGGCCAGGACGCCGTCGAGCGTGATGTCGGTGCCGTGCATGCCGGCCATCGCGGCCGGGTTGAAATACACCGAGTAGGCGCTCGCGAGCGCGGGCTGGCCCTGATCGCTCCCGAACTGATCGGTGAGAAACCCCGACGCGTGGGCGATGTGCTCGGGCATCGCCGCGGTGACCGCGAGGACCGGCAACGGCAAGAGCGAGAGGAGCCTGAAGAAGCGAACCTTGGCGCGGGCTCTTGACATGTTAGGCGTGACCCATGGGTCGATGGTATGCATGTAAGCATGCCGAGGACAGCGAGGTCCATGTTGCGCTTCTGGACTGCCGGTTCTTTCGGGTTTTTGCTCTCCGCCGCGTCGACCGCCGCGTGCGTGACGCCCGGGAACGAGTACTCCGCCTACGAGAACCGGACGACGGCCGCCGAGTTCACGACCACGGGGAGCGACGACGCGGGATCCGACGCCGACGTGTCCGCGGGCTCGGGGTTTACGAACCGGACCCTCGTGATGGCGTGCACCTCGCAGGTCTCCCCGGCGAACGTGGCGGACGCGACCTATTTCGTCATCAACGCGACCTTCGACGAGGACGGGACGACGGGCAACGGCACCCTCACGTACACCGACACGGCGCTGGCCCTCGGCGAACCGGGCAACACGCCGCCGACGAACATCTCTCAGCTCGCCACGCCCACCACGCCGGCTACCGCTACTGGCACGGTGACGGACGGCACGGTCGCGCTGAGCTTCGGCATGACCACCATCCCCACCTCGGCGAGCCCGTTCGGCTCGGAGATCGACTTCAGCAGCACGGTGCTCACGATCATCATCCAGGGCGGCACGCTGCTCTGCGGGAACCTCGGCGGCGCCGCTACGGCCCCGGATACGATCAACATGCTCGACCCCACGCAGAACATCTGCGTCTTCCAGAGCCCCGGACCGAACGGCGAGGTCCCCACGTACATGGATTCGCAGTTCATGTCCTGCCCCTGACGTGACGAGAACATGGCACGGCTCCGCTTGCCCCCTGGTGGGCGGCGGCCCAGAGTTAACGTGCCGTGACTTCTCCTATCTTCGACGAGAGCCTCCTCATCCTCTCCGACGTTCACCTGGGTAACGACCTCAACGACCTGAGGCCCCACGGGCCCGGGTCGCGCGACCGGCGGTCCCAGCAGGTCGACGTGGACCTCGCGAACCTCCTCGCGCACTACGCGCGCACGCCGCCGTCGGGCAAGCGGTGGCGGCTCGTCATCGCGGGCGACTTCATCGATTTCATCGGGATGGCCATCCTCCCGGGCGACGACAAGCTCGACACCGAGGCGAGCGAAGAGGAGCGCCTGCACGGGCTCGGCAACGCGTCGGACCACGGGCGGCTCAAGCTGCGGAAGGTCGTGGCGCGGCATCGCGTCGTCTTCGAGGCGCTCGCCGCGTTCGTCGCCGGCGGGCACGCGCTGACCCTCGTCCACGGCAACCACGACGTGGAGTTCCACTGGGACGGCGTGAAGCAGGATCTTCGCGCGCTGCTCGTCGCGATGGCGCTCGCCCAGCGGACCGGGGGCGCGGACGCGGGCGCGACCGGCGGCGACGCGTTCGCCGACGAGGTCGCCGCGCGCATCGAGTTCGCGCCCTGGTTCTACTACGCGGAGGGGCTCGCCTACGTCGAGCACGGCCACCAGTACGACACGCTGTGCTCCACCGAGCACATCATGGCCCCGCTGTCGCCGCTCGATCCGCGACGCATCGTGCGGAGCTTCTCCGACGTGTTCCTCCGCTGGGTCGTGCGCCCCACCCATGGCGTGCCGGAGTACGGCCACGAACGCCTCGGCGTCCTCGACTACGTGATGATGGGCGCGCACATGGGCTTCGGCGGCCTCTTCCGGCTGCTCTCGCGCTTCATCCGCGGCGTCTACGAGCTGTTCCGCCTCCGCCGCGAGCAGCTGACCGAGGCCGCGATCTCGGTTCGCGAGGAGCACGAGCGACGCCTGCAGGCGCTGGCGCTCAAGATGCGCATCGGGGTCGAGAAGCTCCGGCAGCTGGCGGCGCTTCAGGTGCCGCCGGTCACGCGCTCGATCCCGAAGATCATGGCGAGCGTGCTGCTCGACCGCATCGCGCTGGCGCTCACCGTCGGCGTCGCGCTGACCGCGCTCGCGGTGTTCACCCACGCGCACTGGTGGGGCTGGGCGGCGATGGGCACGGTGGCCCTCGCGGCGGTGTTCGTGCAACGCCAGCTCGCGGCCCGGCGCAAGGTGTGGTTCGGCGAGAAGCTCGACAACGACGCGACGCTCGTCGAGCGCGCGGGGCACCTGGCGACGCTGTTCCCGGCGGCGTTCGTCGTGATGGGGCACACCCACTCGCCGGCCATGGTCCCGGTGGCGCAGGGCGCGGCGACGTACGTGAACGTCGGGTCGTGGCACGAGGCGGAGGCGGAGAAGGACAAGCCGATGCGCTTCAAGGCGGCCCGGACGCACCTCGTGATTCACCCGGCGAAGGCCGACTCGGCCCCGGTCGCGGAGTTCCTCGCGTGGTCGCCGTCGGGCCCGACGCGCTTCCTCAAGGCGTAGGCGCGGCGAAGAAGTCGCGGACGCGCGCGTGCGTCCGGTCGGGCTGCTCGAACTGGGGGACGTGACCGCAGTCGGGGAAGACGTCGACCCGCGCCGCCGGCAGCGCATGGCGCACGTGGCGGACGAAGGACCGCGGGACGAGCCAGTCCTTGCCGCCGAAGATGAAGTACGCCGGGCAGGGCAGCGACGGGAGCCGGTCCCAGAAGCCCGCCCCGCCGTGCGGGTCCTCCAGGTAGATCTCGCGCGCGGCGTGGAAGAAGGCGATCCGCCCGCGCGGCGTGGCGAAGACGCGCACGAACTCGTCGGCGGCGGCGTTCATCGCCGCGACCGGGACCCGGTCCGGGTGGGCGAAGATCGAGCGCAGGCTCTGGACGACGAGGCGATGCAGGATCGGGATCGGCACCGCGCCGAGCTCGGGCCGCAGCAGGCGCACGAGCCCGACCGCGGTGCGGTAGCGGCGCCAGGCCATCGAGGGGGCGAGGAGGACG
>JBEKGQ010000681.1:0-4261 GCA_050012715.1 Polyangiaceae bacterium | reverse complement strand
CCTCGTTCGCCTGAACAGCAGCGCCGACGCCGTCCACGACATCGCCGCGATGCCGGTGAAGACCGTGAATGGCTCGACCGTGACGATCGGTGACGTCGCCCAGGTGCGCGACGGCTTCGCTCCACAGACGAGCCTCGTCCGCGCCAACGGCCGCCGGGGCGTCTTGATGACCCTCCTCAAGAGCGCGGGCTCCTCGACGCTCGACATCGCCCACCGCGTCCGCAGCATCATGCCGTCGCTCCTCGCGACGCTCCCCCCCGAGTACAAGATCGATCTCCTCTTCGATCAGTCGGTCTTCGTCGGCGCGGCGGTCGATGGCGTCCTGAAGGAGGCGTCGATCGCCGCCGCTCTCACGGGGGTCATGATCCTGCTCTTCCTCGGGAGCTGGCGGAGCACGCTCATCGTCGTCACGTCGATCCCGCTCTCGATCCTCGTGTCGCTCATCGTGCTGGCCTGTCTGGGCCAGACGATCAACCTGATGACGCTCGGCGGCCTGTCGCTGGCGGTGGGCATCCTGGTCGACGACGCGACCGTCGAGCTCGAGAACGTGCACCGCAACATGGCGATGCGAAAACCGCTCGTCACCGCGATCCTCGACGGCGCGCAGCAGATCGCGGTCCCGGCGTTCGTCGCCACGCTGTGCATCTGCATCGTCTTCATCCCGGTCGTCTTCATCGCCGGGTCGGCGCGCTCGCTCTTCACGCCGCTCGGGATGGCGGTCGTCTTCGCGATGATGACGTCGTACTTCCTCTCGCGGACGCTCGTGCCGACGATGGTGAACTACCTCCTCGGCGCGGAGATGCACCTCTACCGGGGCGACGCGCCGTCGAAGAAGCCCGACGTCATCTGGCGCGTGCACCAGCGGTTCAACGTGCACTTCGAGCGCTTCCGCCGCGCCTACGGCGGCTACCTCGACTGGGCGCTCGACCACCGGCGGCTCGTCACGGTCGGCTTCGGCGTCTTCGTCGTCGCGTCGCTCGCGTCGCTCTTCCCGCACCTCGGGCGCGACTTCTTCCCGTCCGTCGATGCGGGGCAGATCCGCTTCCACGTGCGCGCGGCGCCGGGGACGCGCATCGAGACCACCGAGCAGGTGTTCGCCCGGGTCGAGGACGAGGTGCGCGCGGTCATCCCCGAGCACGAGCTCGCCACGATGATCGACAACATCGGGATGCCCATCAGCGGCATCAACCTGACCCTCGGCGACCCGTCGATGATCTCGTCGGCGGACGGCGAGGTCATGATCCAGCTCGCGGAGGACCACCGCCCGACGCCCGAGTACGTGAAGGAGCTGCGCCGCCGGTTCCAGGTCGACTTTCCGACGACGGAGTTCTTCTTTCTGGCGCCCGACATCACGACCCAGGTGCTCAACTTCGGGCTGACCGCGCCGATCGACGTGCAGGTCGCGGGCACGCTCGGGAACAAGGACGCCAACTACGCGATCGCGCAGGAGCTGCGGGATCGCATCGCCAGGGTGCCGGGCGCGGTCGACGTGCACCTCGCCCAGGTCGTCGGCGGCCCCGAGATCCGTCTCGACGTCGACCGCGCCGAGGCGAGCGAGGAGGGGCTCAGCCAGCGCGACGTCGCCAACGAGGCGCTCGTGTCGCTCAGCTCGAGCGGGCAGGTGGCACCGAACTTCTGGCTCGATTCGAAGCGGGGCGTCCAGTACCTCGTCGCGGTGCAGACGCCCCAGAACCACGTCGGCTCGTTCGACGAGCTGCGCGCGACGCCGGTGCACCTCCCGGGCAGCCCGACGCCGCAGACGCTCGGCAACCTGACGACGATGCGCCGGGACGCGACCGCGGTGAACATCACGCACTACAACGTCCTCTCGACGTTCGACGTGCAGGCCAACGTGCAGGGCGCCGACCTCGGCTCGGTGGCGGACGCGGTCGCGAAGATCGTCGACCAGTCGAGGGCCAAGCTGCCGCGCGGCGCGAACGTCGTCGTGCGCGGCCAGGTCGAGAGCATGCGGGCGAGCTTCCAGGGGCTCTCCTACGGGATCATCGCCGCCGTCCTGCTCGTCTACCTGCTGATGGTGGTCAACTTCCAGTCCTGGCTGGATCCCTTGATCATCCTCATGGCGCTGCCGGGGGCCATCGCGGGGATCGCGTGGATGCTCTTCGCGTCCGGGACGACGCTGTCGGTCCCCGCGCTCATGGGCGCCATCATGAGCATCGGCGTGGCGACGTCGAACAGCATCCTGATGGTGACCTTCGCCAACGATCAGCGAAAAGAAGGCCATGGCGCGCGCCATTCGGCGTTCCTGGCCGGCATCACGCGCCTCCGCCCGGTCGCGATGACCGCGCTCGCCATGATCATCGGCATGCTGCCGATGTCCCTCGGGCTCGGCGAAGGCGGCGAGCAGAACGCGCCGCTCGGGCGCGCGGTCATCGGCGGGCTCGTCGTGGCGACGGTCACGACGCTCTTCTTCGTCCCCGTCGTCTACGCGAGCTGGCGCAAGGCGGCGCCTCGCTCGACCCACCTGGAAGGAGCACCGGCATGAGCCTGCCCAGCGACGACACGACGGGGGCCTCGCACGAGGCCGAGACATTCGACCCGGCGGGGCACCGGCCGACGGGGCGCGCCTTGCGGCGGACGGCGGTCGCGGCGCTGGCGGTGCTCGGCGCGCTCGTCGTGGCCGGCGTCGTGCCCCGGGTTCGCCACGGCGTCGCCATGGCGGAGGAGGCCCGGGTGGCGGCGGCGCAGGTCCGCGCGGTGCGCGTGGCGCGCGCGGAGCGTGTGACGGGGGGCTCGTCGCTGGTCCTGCCGGGGTCGGTGCAGCCGCTGCAGGAGACGACGCTCTACGCGCGCGCCAACGGCTACGTCCGGCGATGGCGCGTCGACATCGGGGCCCACGTGAAGAAGGGCGACGTGATGGCCGAGCTCGATCTGCCGGACATCGACCACGAGCTGCTCCAGGCGGTCGCGGCGGCGGCGCAGGCGAAGGCGGGCATCGCCCAGGCCGAGACTCAGCTCGAGCTCGCGCGCACGACCAGCCGCCGGTACTCGGTGCTCGGAAAGAGCGGCGTCACCTCGCAGCAGGAGGTCGACCAGTACAACGCGTCGTTCGACGTGCAGCAGGCGAACGTCAACGCCATGCGCGCCGCCTACGACAGCGCCATGGCCAACGTGCACCGCCTCGAGGATCTGAAGAGCTTCGGGACGATCACCGCTCCGTTCGACGGGGTCGTCACCATGCGCACGGCGGAGGTCGGGCAGCTCGTCGTCTCCGGGGCCGGGATGGGGCAAGCGCTCTTCAAGGTGGCGGAGGTCGACGTCGTCCGCGTGTTCGTCAACGTCCCCCAGCTCTACGCGGGCGGGGTCGCGCCCGGCATGGACGCCCCGACGTCGGTGCGCGAGATCCCTTCGCGCGTCTTCGCCGGCAAGGTCGCGCGGACGTCGAACGAGCTCGACGTGAACAGCCGCACGCTACTGGCGGAGGTCGACATTCCGAACCCCGACGGCACGCTCATCGCCGGCATGTACGCTCAGGTCTCGTTCGACGTGAAGCGACAGGACCGACTGCTCTACGTCCCCGCGACCGCCGTGCTGTTCGACGCGCACGGCACGCGCGCCGCGGTCCTCCAGGGCGGCGTCGTCCACTGGCGAGACGTGGACGTGGCGGCCGACCTCGGGGACAAGCTGGCGATCGCCAGGGGGCTCGAGGAGGGCGAGACCGTGGTTCTCACGCCGAGCGACCGGCTGACGGACGGGATGCCGCTGCGACCGCAGGAGGGCGCCGGCGAGGGACCCACCGCGGCCGCGAGCACGAAGAGCGAGCCACCGCGCCCGTGAGGCGCCGGCGCGCGTCAGGCGGCTGCGATCATCACGGCGCGCTCGAGTAGCCAGCCGATGACCGGCGGCGGAAACCCCTGCGGATCGCTGTCGAGCCGCGTCATGTGCACGCCGCCGTTGGAGACGACGACGGACCAGCCGGCGCCGCGCACCTCGTTCGCGGCCGGGCTGGCGCTGCCGTAGGCGGGATTGCGCCGCCGGTGGCGCGAGAAGAAGAGGTCGACCCGCTTCACGTGGGGGGCGTGCGCGGCGACGAGGAACACCGGGCGCTCCTGGAAGGCGAGGGCCAGCGACGAGCGGACGATGGGGGTCCCGCTGTCGCTGTTCGAGGCGGTGAAGACGTCCCCGGTGACCTCGGCCGCCCAGTGCGCGTCGAGCCAGTCGAACGCGGGGCGTAGCCCGCCCGCGATGCGGCCGCCGAAGGTGCGCGCCGCCTGCTGGAGCATCCGGCGGATGGCGCGAGGGC
>JBEKGQ010000680.1:0-4262 GCA_050012715.1 Polyangiaceae bacterium | reverse complement strand
CGGCAGATCGTTTCAATTCTCTACAACATTCAAGAGCCGTGGCTGCTCCACGCGCGGCTAGCGGCCCAGATCGGGTTTGTCTGATCCGTTCTGAGTGGCCTCAAGCAGCACGTCCCTGGCCCACTGCGAGACCGTCTTGCCTGCGCGATCGGCTGCCGACTGGATCGCGGTGCGCGCGTCATCGCTGAGCTTGAGCGTGAACACCCCCACCCGCGCCGTCCCCTCCGGCTTGGGTGGTCGTCCAGGCCCGCGCCCCTGACGGCTCACGGCCGCACCCCGTTGAGCGCCGCTGCTACAAGGTCGTCCGTGCTCCAGAGCGTCTGGCTGACGCCAGCGGCCATCGCGGGCGAGCACCGCAGCGTCTTGTGCGAGCGAACGAAGTTGTAGGCGGCGAGGGTGAGCGCCGTCGAGGCAATGTGCTGCTCCACCTTCTTGCTGAACGCGTTGGTCAACCTCGTGTAGCCGCGGCCCATCATGCGGACGCTGAGGTTCACGCGCTCCGCGTAGCTGGTGCTCACCAGCTCCTCGACGGGCTCCCCGAAGATGGGCAGCTTCTCGATTCCCGTAACCCTGGGCGGGAAGTAGCGGCCGGCACCGACGGGCTCGGCTTCGTAGGACTTGATCACCATCGCGTAGTCCGTGCCATCAGCGCCGAACGCCGTCCTGATTGCGGGAATGTACGAGCGAAGACCGTCCGTCGAGATCTGCGTGCGTACGCGGAGACGCGTAGCCAGATCGCCCACGAAGAGGCGCGCGTCAGCCTCGGTGCGCTTGCCGACGCCGAACGCAGGAACGAGCTTCGTTTGCGCGTCGATCGCGAGCCACGTCCAGCAGTCACCGACTGCTAGCGGCGTCGCTCTCCTTCACGTGGCGCTGCTTCTTGCCGACGAAACTCCAGAGGTCGTCCAGCTCCAGGCGCGTGCAGGGGAGGTCCACCATGGTCTCGTCGAGCAGCGCGGAGGGCTGCTCGCTGCGCTCGACCGCGCGCATGACGGGCGTGGACCGCGAGACGGTGGGGACGACGCTCGCCCGCGTCGGCGCGGGGTGCCTCGGCAGCACGGCGAAGAACCGGCGTTTGGTGCCCGCCGTCGCCTCGCTCCAGGCGTAGGCGCGCTTCACGCCCGCGTCGCCGACCAGCTCGAACACCTCGACGTCGCCTTCCCACACGGTCTCGTTGCCGTCCGGGGTCTCTCATGCACGCGCGCCGTCTCGACGTGCTTCGCGCCGCAGTCGTGCATGTGGCGGATCGCGTCGATGAGCGCGGGGATGCCGGCGGGATCGGTCACTGGCAAGCCTCGCCGGTTCCGATGCACGCCCAATGGCCGCCCCCGGCGTCATTCAGTGCAAACGTGCTCCCGTCCGTGCATACGCAGGAGTTACCGGCCCCCTGTGAGCAATCGAAGCAGTATGGGACCGAGTAGTTGCACGGCTGGGAGGGGTTGGCGCCCACGGCGGCGCAGCTAGCCGCGTCGGCGCCCGCATCACCGGCAGCACGATTGTCGTTGCCGCATCCGGCGAGCACCACGACTGCGAGCGCTAGCTCTAGGTTCACGTCGCCAAGCCTAGCCACGCCGCGTGCCAGCGTCACGCGAGCGGGATTTCAAATCCGGCCACTACCTCCCTGGACAACCGCCGACGTCACGGACGGGCGGCCTTGGAATGCGACCGTGATCGTTGCGCGCCTGGAGCGTCAGGAGCGGAAGCGGTCGAACGACTCGAGGACGAGGCCGGAGCGCTCGAACGCGGCGTCGACGGCGGCGACGAAGCCCGCGCCGTCCTGAGGCGGAAGCTCGGCGAGCGAGTCGGGGCGCTCCAGCAGGCGGTCCACGTCGGCGAGCGTGAACGCGTCGGGCGCGGTCGCATCGACCTCCTCCCAGCGCAGCGGCGTCGCCACGGACGCCCGCGGCCTCGCCCGCAACGAATACGGCGCGACGACGGTGGCGCCGGGGTTGTTGCGGAGCCAGTCGACGAAGACTCTCCCCTCGCGGTTGGCGACGCGGAACGCGATCGTGAGGTCGCGCGCGTGCTCGGCGGCGAGGAGCGCGGCGAGCTTCTGCGTCGCGGCCGCCATCGCGGCGGCGTCGACCGAGGGCGTCACCGGGGCGACCAGGTGGTAGCCCTTCGAGCCGGTGGCGACGGGGACGCTCGCGAGGCCGAGCGCGGCCAGCCTCTCGCGAACGAGGTGCGCCGCGCGACGGACCGCGGCGAGCGCGCCCGGCGGCGGATCGAGATCGAGCACGACGCGATCGGGCCTCCCGACGTCGGGCAGCTTGCCGGTGGGGACGTGCAGCTCGATGGCGCCCTGATTGGCGACGTACGCGAGGTGCTCCGCCTCGCGCAGCACCGGATACACCGTGACGTCCGCCGGCGCGCCCGCGCCCTTGCGCGGGTGCTTCTTCGACGCCTCGGCGCTTCGCGGCACGGAGAAGCGCCCGATCGACGGCGGGTAGTGCGCCGGCACGTTCTTCTGGAAGAACCCCGGCCCGGCGAGCCCCTTCGGGTAGCGGCGGAGCGAGAGCGGCCGGTCGACGACGTGCGGCAAGAGGCGAGGCGCGATGCGCTCGTAGTACGCGACGACGTCGCCCTTCGTGCGCCCCACCTCCGGGAACACGATCCGGCTGGCGTTGGAGACGACGGTCATCGCGCCCTCGCCTTCTCCGCCTCGCTCAGAATGGCGAGCGACTCCTGTTCGTGGCCGCGCAGCAGCCTCGCCGCGACGATCGCGGTCGGGCCGGCGAGCACGACGTAGTAGCCATGGCCCAGGAGGAAGAGCGTCGCCACGGCAAACACCGAGAGGGCGGCAACGAGCCACGACGTGGCATGAGCGTAGGAACCGGCCGTCCCCGCTCGCAGCGCGCACTGCGACGCCACCTGCCCGCGCAGCCAGGCGGCGAGCGCAAGATGACCGAGAAGCGAGAAGACGACGCCCGACGCAAGGGTCACGAAAAGCATCGTAGCCGCCCGTGGGCCGGAGCCGACCAGCAAGGGCGTCCGCAGGATCAAGCCGAGGATGAGCCACTGGGCTCCCCGCGCCTCCCGGACGAAGCGCCGCGCGCCCAGAACCGCGAGGAGATCGATCGCGGCGTCGCCGCTCGCCAGGAGTAGCTCCCATCCGGTGAACATCGAGAACGAGGCGTTGCCCGTCCAGCAGCTGGCATTCGGGTGGTGCAGCAGGTCGCCCGCGAAGCCGACGCACCCGATGGTCGCGAGCCCGATGGCGAGAGCGACCTTCGCTTCGAGGGCCGCGGCGTGAAGTTGAAACGCCGCGAGGACCGGATGGGACGGCGCCTCGGGGGCGTCGGGTAGGGCCGTGGCGAGGCGGCGCCGCAGCCGCAGGCACGGGAGGGCCACGAGGAGGGTCGCTGCGACCAGCACCGCGAGAGCCACCGTGGACGCGAGCGGCGCCGCCCGAGCGCGCTCCACGGATGCCCGTATCGAAGGGGCCACCGGGACCCACAGACGCCAGGCGCCCACGCTGACGACCGCCGCGCCCGCGAGGGCCCACGTCCACCCCGTCGAGCGGCTGCGCATCGAGTACTCGACGCGCCAGGCTGCACCCAGAAATGCCGGCATGCCAAAGACCGAAACCACCGTCGCCGCCCGTACAAGAAAGGGACGCAGGGTCAGGACGCCGGCCACCCACGGATTCATCACCGCGACGGCCTCGATGGTGGCGGCCAGGGAAGACGTCGCCAGCGCAGCCGCGGCCGCCCTCGCGAGCCTCGGTGGCCCGAGCCGAGCGATGCCGCGCGAGAAGAGGAGGACCCCGGCCGCGGCGACCCAATGCAACGCGACGCGGAGCGAGATCGATGCCGGGACCAGCCGGAGGCCGAGCCCATCGTCGCTCCCCGCAAGCACGCCGAGCTCGACGACGTAGCTCGTCACCATGGCGACGTAGGCGCCGCCGGTGAGGAGCAGCCCACGCCGCGCCAGCGCCCACGGCTGGTCCGCCGACGACGCCGCAGGAGACGGGCGATAGGGCACCATGCGCTGGCTCCGAGCAAACAGCGTAGCGCGACGAGGGATGCGACTGGAGCCCAGCCCGACTACCATCGCCCCGCGATGCGCGCCCTGATGGCCCTCGTCGAGCGCGACGACCACCTCATTCCGACGGCGGACCTCTCCGCCGTGGCGCCCGACGTTCTCGCCGCGGCGCGCCGCGCCGGCATCCTGCGCGCCGACGACCCCGGGCTCGAGGATCTCTCGGCGACCGACTTCGCGCGCATGCTTCGCGCCCTCTACGGCCTCGCCGGGCGCGGACG
>JBEKGQ010000679.1:0-5903 GCA_050012715.1 Polyangiaceae bacterium | reverse complement strand
GCGGGCGCCTGCGTGAGCGCGAGGCACGTCGTCGATCGCCCGCGAATGACGAGGGAGAGCGCGGCGCAAGCGAGGAAGGCGGCCGTCCAGGGCACGACACGGAGCACCCTCTCGGTGGTCGGGGCGGTCACCCCGGCAGAGTAGCGTTCAACCGGTGCTCGCCCCTCACCCGCGGCTCGGTTGCGGTACGTGGCGCTGCGGTGAAGACCGCGGCGGCGTGGCATCGAGAGAACGGTTCGCGTCTCCGTTCGTTCGCACTGCGTAGAGCCGGCGCCGCGATCGTCGCACCCCACGGGCCGCGAACGTTGGTCCACGGTGCGGCGGGATCCCCGCGCCCATCGCTATGCCGCGCTGCGGTACGCACCTTGCTGCTCGACCGAGGATGCACCCTCTTCGAAACCTCGCGCTCGCCGGTGCCCTCTGCCCATGGCTTCTCGCGCCCTCCGCGTGCTCGAACGGCTCGCCGACGCCGACGCCCGCCAAGCCGCCGCCCCTCGTCGGTGGGCTCGACTTCTCCGCGGGCGAGCTCACGGCGGGAGGCGGTTACCTCTTCTGGTCGCAGCTCGACTCGAACGGGGACACGTACTCCATCCAGCGCGTCGCGCAGACCGGGGGAACACCCGAGGCGCTCGTCGACGGCATCGGTGCCCCGGGCGGTCTCACCTCGGACGGGACGACGCTCTACTGGACGGACTTCTACGCGGGCAACCTGCTCGCGGCTCCCGTCGCGAGCGCGCCCGGCGCCGCGCCCGCCGTTCTCGCGACCGGGCTGACCTCGCCGCGAGACGTGGTCGTCGCCGGCCCGGTCGTGTTCGTCGTCGAAGAGCTGGGCCTCGGCAGCAACCGCCTGGTGAGCGTCGCGCTCGCCGGGGGCGCGACGACGACGGTCTCCTCGGAGAGCGCGGGGTGGCTGAGCGGGCTCGCCGGCGACGGCACGGCCGCCTACTTCGTGCTCGTCGACGACCCCGGCTCGTGTCTCGGCACGTCGCCCTGCGCGAGCCGCCTGATGCGATACTCCGCGGGTGACGCGGCTCCGCGGCAGCTCGTCGCGTTCCCGAAGGAGCTCGTCGCGCTCCCGCAGCAGGCCGTCTTCGACGTCGCGGTCGGCGGAGGGACCGTGTACCTCGATCCCGAGGGTGTCGCGGACGGGCAGGTGAACGGGCAGGCGATCGCGAAGGTGGCCCCGCGCGGAACGTCGGCCACCGCCGTCGCGCCCGTCGTCGGCCTCGTGACCGGCCTGGCCGCGACCGCGTCGGGCGCGGTCTACTGGGGTGACGAGAGCGGCCTCTGGACCGTGCCGGCCGGGGGCGCCCCCGCGACGCAGCTCAGCACCGCGAATGACGTCTACGACCTCGCTTCCGACGGGGAGTCGATGTTTGCCCTCGAGGGGACCCTGGAGGGCGCGAGCATCGTGGCGGTGAATCCGTGAGGAGCGCCACGACCAGCGCGTTGCGCTCCGGGCCCGACTGAAGAAGGATGCGCGCATGCACGACGTCGTCCTCACGCTCATCGGCCCCGATCGCCCCGGGCTCGTGGAGTCCGTCGCGAGCGTCATCTCCGCGCACGGCGGCAACTGGCTCGAGAGCCGGATGAGCCGCCTCGCCGGCCAATTCGCGGGCATCCTCCGCGCCGAGCTGCCGCCGGCGAGGGTCGCCGACGCGCTGCAGGCCCTCTCCGCCCTCGAGTCGCGCGGTCTGCGCGTCGTCGTCGAGATGGCGCCCGACCCGGCGGCGGTGGAGCGGGCGGCGACGAACCGCCGGATGCGCCTCGATCTGGTCGGCCTGGACCGACCGGGCATCGTGCGCGAGGTCTCGCAGCTGCTCGCCCGCCATGGCGTCAACGTCGAGGAGCTCGTCACCAATCGGGTGAGCGCGCCCATGTCGGGCGAGACGCTGTTCGAGGCGCACGTCGAGGTGGCGGTCGTGGCATCGACGGATCTCGACGCGCTGCGCGCGGCGCTCGAGCGCACCGCGAACGATCTGGTGGTGGACGTGAAGCTGGAGGATGCGCCGCCGAAGACGTGATCCTGCGCCGTTGCCACGGACCGCGGCGGTCGTAGTAGAAGACCCCTTCATGAAACGCGAGAAGCAGCTGACCAAGCGGGAGCGCAAGGCCGCCAAGGGTGCCGGGCCGTCGGGGAGCAACCCCAAGGACGCGCAGCACATCCACTGCGTCGCCTGCGGCCGCCACATCGAGCCCTCGGAGTTCAACGCGCCCGCCACCGCGCGGAGGGTCGCCTGCCAGCACCGGTCGCAGTTCCCGTCCTGCGTCGCGTGCCTCGAGCGCACGAAGGAGCTCCTCGCCGAGCACGATCGCACCGGCCAGCCCGTGAAGACCGCGGCGGCGTGGCACTGAGCTCAGCGCGCGCCGTTGCGCGCTAGTGCCCCTTGCACTCCGCCGCGCAGTGATCCTTCTCGCACTTGCCTTGCGCGGTCGTAACGGGGGCCGACGTGCAGGCGCTGTCCATCTTCCCGACGCACCCGAGGAGGCAGGAGCGGTCGGTGCAGTCGCAGCCTTCGACGCACGAGAAGTATCCCGAGCAGACGCTCATCATCCCGTTGAACGTGGCGCTGCATTCGCGTTCCACGCAGGCGTGGCAGGCGAGGCTGTTTCCCCCCGTGGCCGGAGGGTTCTTGCAGATGCGCCGATGACCGGCCGCCGGCGCCGGATTGGGCGCGGCGGGTGCCGAGGCCGCGGCCGCCGTGGCGCTGGCGGCCGGGGCGGGGCTCGCTTCGCCGCCGCTGCTCTTCCCGCACGCGACTAGCCCGAGGGTCGCCATCAGCACCGCCATCGTCGTCGTCGGTCTCATGGGAGCGTCCCTCGGCTCGGGATCAGACGCCTTCGGGCCGGGTAGCGCAACAAGAGCGGCCGGGTCGCACGTCGACCCTTGACGGTCGACTATCACGATATATCTTTGACGTGTCTCAATACTATGGAGCATCCCATGCGACACATCCCCCACGAGCACCGCCATGAACACGGCCACGACCCCGACCTCCTCGAGGACGACGGCGGCCCCTCCCCATTCCTCTTCGCCGGCGCTGGCCGCGGCGGCCGCGGCGGCCCTCCCCGCGGCGGCCCGGGCGGCGGTCGCGGTCGCGGCGGTCCCCCCTTCGGTCCCGGTGGCTTCGGCCCCGGCGGGCTCGGCGGCTTCGGTCCCGGCGGCTTCGGCCCGGGTGGCTTCGGTCCCGGCGGCTTCGGTTTCCGGCGCGGCCCGCGCGCGCGACGCGGCGACATTCGCGCCGCCATCCTCGCGCTGCTCAAGGAGGAGCCGCGCAACGGCTACCAGATCATGCAGGAGCTGAAGCAGCGCAGCCAGGGCATGTGGAACCCGAGCCCTGGCTCGGTCTACCCCGCCCTCCAGCTGCTCGAGGACGAGCGGCTGATCGGCAACGAAGAGGGGCCGAGCGGGCGCGTCTACGCGCTGACGACCCAGGGCAAGAAGTACGTCCAGGAGCATGCCGACGAGATCGCGGCGCCGTGGGAGGCGCTCAGCAACGCGGCGGGCGACGGGTTCGTCGAGATGATGGGCCTCTTCCACCAGCTCGGCGCCGCCGCGATGCAGGTGGTCCAGGCCGGCAACGCCGCGCAGATGGCCAAGGCGAAGAAGCTCCTCGTGGCCACCCGGCGCTCGCTCTACGAGATCCTCGCCGAGGGCGCGTCGGAGGACGAGTGAGCCGGGAGGACACCGTGGTTTACGACGTCATCATCGCCGGGGCAGGCCCGGTCGGCCTCTTCCTGGCCGGCGAGCTGCGGCTCGCGAAGCTCTCCGTGCTGGTGCTCGAGCAGCTCGAGGATCCGGCCTCGCCGCTGAAGCGGCTCCCGTTCGGAATGCGGGGGCTCTGGGGCCCGAGCGTCGAGGCGTTCTACCGGCGCGGCCTGCTGGAGCCGATCGCGTCGCAACCTCGTGCCAACGGGGGGCCCGGCCAGCCGAGACCGGGATCGATGGCCTCCGGAGGGGAGCGCCGCGGGCCGGCCGGCCACTTCGGCGGCATCCAGTTCGACCACGCCAACGTCGATGCGTCGCGGTGGACGTACCGGCTCCCGGGCCCGGCCGAGATGCAGCTCGGGAGCGAGCTGGAGCACCTCGAGCGCGTCCTCGCCGCTCACGCGCTCTCGGTCGGAGTCGAGATCCGGCGCGGCCTCGGGGTCGAAGGGTTCGAGGCCTCGGACGACGACGTCACCGTCCACGCCGGGAAGGAGCGCTTGCGTGCGCGCTTTCTCGTGGGGTCGACTTCGTCGGCACCGAGCCGGAGTTCACGGGCTACTCGGTCGAAGTCCAGCTCGCGGACCCAACGCGGCTGCCGCTCGGCCGTCACTTCACGGCGGGCGGTATGTACACGCAGTGGCAGCCCGGTGTCATCGGGATGGCCGACTTCGACGGCGGTGCCTGCCATCGCGCGGGACCGATCACGCGCGAGCACGTGCAGTCGGTCCTGCGGCGGGTGTCCGGCGTGGACGTGACGGTCGAAGCGGTGAGCCTCGCCTCGACGTGGACCGACCGCTCGAAGCAAGCCACGAGGTACCGCGAGGGACGCGTGCTGCTGGCGGGAGATGCCGCGCACATTCATTCCCCGCTGGGCGGACAAGGTTTGAACCTCGGGCTCGGAGACGCCATGAACCTCGGATGGAAGCTCGCGGCGACCCTCCGAGGGGACGCCCCCGAGGGACTGCTCGACAGCTACACCGCGGAGCGACATCCGGTCGGGGCGCGCATCCTCGATTGGACGCGGGCCCAGGTCGCGCTGATGAGGCCCAGCGCCCACGCGCTGCAGGGCGTCGTCCGCGACCTCATCGGCACCCGCGACGGCGCGACGTACTTCGCGGAGCGGGTCTGGGGGGTGTCCCTCCGCTACGAGCTCGGCGAGGCCCACCCGCTCGTCGGGCGCAGCTGCCCGGACTTCGCATTCAAAGACGGCGCCCGGGCGGGCACGATGCTCCGGCAGGGGAACGGCCTCGTGCTGGACTTCGGCCGCGCGGCGCCGCTGCGAGAGCTCGAGGGCCGGTGGGGCGAGCGAGTCCGCTACGTCGCCGGCGAGCCGGAGGAGCCCCTCGGGCTGAGCGCGCTGCTCGTGCGCCCGGATGGAGTCGTCGCGTGGGCCAGCGACGTGGCGCCTCGCCCGGACGAGGTCACGCGAGTCGCGGCGCGATGGTTCGCGCACCGCGAGCACGACGCCGTCCGCGCGGAGGGAGCGCGATGACCCCCACCATCGCGATCACGGGCGCGGGCCTCGGCGGGCTGATCCTCGCTCGGGTCCTCCACGTCCACGGCATCGCCGCCACCGTCTACGAGGCCGACGCGTCGGCGGGCGCGCGCACGCAGGGCGGCATGCTCGACATCCACGAGGCGGACGGGCAGCTCGCGCTGAAGGCGGCCGGCCTCTTCGACGAGTTCCGCCGGCTCATCCACGAAGGAGGGGAGGCGACGCGGGTGCTGGATGCGCACGGCGCGGTCCTCCTCGACGAGCCCGACGATGGCCGCGGGGGTCGCCCCGAGGTGCATCGCGCCGAGCTGCGGCGCATCCTCATCGAGTCTCTGCCCGAGGGCACGATCCGCTGGGGGCACAAGGTCGAGGCGGTGCACCCACGCGGCGCCGGTCAGCACGCGCTCGCGTTCGCGGACGGGTCGACCGCGACGACGAGCCTCGTCGTCGGCGCCGATGGTGCCTGGTCCAAGGTCCGCCCGCGGCTCACCGACGCGAAGCCCGCCTACCTCGGCACGTCGTTCGTCGAGACGTACCTGTTCGACGTGGACGCTCGTCACCCCGCCACCGCCGAGGCCGCCGGAGGGGGAGCCATGTTCGCCCTCACGTCGGGGCAGGGCATCTTCACGCATCGCGAGAGCGACGGCGTCGTGCACGCCTACGTCGGGCTCACCCGATCGCAGGAGTGGCTCGCGGGCA
>JBEKGQ010000678.1:0-4288 GCA_050012715.1 Polyangiaceae bacterium | reverse complement strand
GACCGCCAGCGGCGGGATCGCGGCGCGCGGCCGGGACGAGGAGGACGAGCGAGCCACGGGCACACCAGTTTGGCACCCGCGCCGCGGGTGAGCTTGGGTCCCGTGACGACCGGGTCCGACATCGTCACTCATCCATGCGTTGCGCCGACCCGCCTGTCAGCTATGGTGCCAGGGTCATCATGCAGCGCAAAGCCGGCGTCGTCTTGCCGCTCTTCTCCATCCGTACGCGGCGGGACTGGGGCATCGGTCAGATCAGCGATCTCCCCGCCTGCGCCGCGTGGGTGCGGCGCGCCGGTCAGCGGCTCCTGCAGATCCTGCCCCCGCACGAGCTCTCGGGCGGGGAGACGAGCCCCTACGGCGCGCTGACCGCCTTCGGGGTCGACCCCATCTACGTCGACGTCGACGCGGTGGGGGACCTCGACGCCCAGGCCATCGAGCTGGCCCTCGGCGACGACGGGCGGCGCACGCTCGAGCGGTGCCGCGCCGCCGCTCGCGTGAGCTATCCCGAGGTGCGCGCGCTGAAGATGCGGGCCCTCCGGGCCGCGTTCGACCGCTTCCAGGCGCGCGAGTGGTCCCGCGAGACGCCGCGCGCCCGCCAGCTCGCCGCCTTCATGCAGCGGGAGCGCGCCTGGCTCGACGACCTCGCGCTCTACACGACGCTGCGCGAGTCGCACAACGGGTGGGGATGGACGACCTGGCCCGAGCCGCAGCGCGACCGGAGCGACTCCGCGCTGGCCGACATCCGCGCCCGCGAGCCGGGTCGGCTGCTGGAGGTGGCCTACGTGCAGTGGGTGCTGCACGAGCAGTGGGAAGCCGCGCGGGCCGCCATGCGCGACGCCGGGGTCGAGCTCATGGGGGATCTCCCGTTCATCGTCTGCGCCGAGAGCGCGGACGTCTGGTCCCACGCCTCGCAGTTCCAGCTCCACATGTCGCTCGGGGCGCCGCCCGACGCGTACTCGGCGGACGGGCAGGACTGGGGGTTGCCCGCCTACGACTGGCTCGCCATGGAGGCGGACGACCTCGCCTGGATCCGGGCCCGCACCGTCCACGCCGCCCGCCTCTACGATCGGTTCCGGCTCGACCACGTGGTGGGGTTCTTCCGCCAGTGGGTCAAGCGGAAGGACGGCGGGGAGCGCGGGCACTTCGATCCCGAGGGGATGGACGCCCAGGCGGCTCGCGGCCGGCGCGTGCTCGGCGCGATCCTCGACGAGCTGAAGCAGGCCAACCATGTCGAGCCGCCGCGCGCCCTGGCGGAGGACCTCGGGGTCATCCCGTCGTTCGTGCGCGACGTGCTGCGCGAGCTCGGGATGCCCGGTTACAAGGTGCTCCCGTGGGAGAAGGGCGACGACGGGCAGTTCCGCGATCCGCACTCCTTCCCGGTCGAGAGCATCGTCTCGTGGAGCACGCACGACACGGCGCCCATCGTGTCGTGGTGGGACGAGCTGCCGGAAGGCGATCGGGCGGTCCTCGGCCGGCGCGCGGGCGTCGAGCCCGGCATGGACGAGCGGGCGCGTACGCTGGCGCTCCTCGGCGATCTCTACCGGGCGAGCTCGAACCTCGCGCTCGTCCTGTCGCAGGAGCTCCTCGGGCTCCGCGACCGCATCAACACGCCGGCGACGGTCGGCGAGCAGAACTGGAGCTGGCGCTTGCCGCGCCCCATCGAGGAGCTCGAAGGGGACGCGGCCGTGATGGCGCGCTTCGACGCGGTGCGAGCGCTCGTCGAGGCCTCCGGGAGATGAGGCGAGGCCACGTCGAGTAGCCCGCAGTAGCGTTGGCCGACGCGTTCCGGGTAACCTCGCCGGCCTCCCCGGATGACGATCGAGCACGGATCCTTTCACCCGCTGGGCGCGACGTGGGACGGGCAGGGCATCAACTTCGCCCTCTTCAGCCAGCACGCGACGGCCGTCGAGCTCTGCCTCTTCGACGCGGCCGGGCACGAGACGCGCGTGCCGGTCCCCTGGCGCACGGTCTACGTGTGGCACGTCTACGTCCCGGGCCTCCGCCCCGGGCAGCGCTACGGATGGCGCGTCCACGGGCCCTACGAGCCGGAGCAGGGCCACCGGTTCAACCCGAACAAGCTGCTCATCGACCCGTACGCGCGCGCCCTCGAGGGCGCGGTCGACTTCCGCGGACCGATCTACGCCTACCCGCGCGATCGCGGCGCGAGCGATCGCGTCCTCGACGAGCGGGACGACGCGGCGAGCAAGCCGCGGTGCGTGGTCGTCGACCCCGCGTTCGACTGGGAGGGCGACCGGCCGCCCAAGGTGCCCTGGCGCAACACGGTGATCTACGAGCTCCACGTGAAGAGCTTCTCGAAGCTCCAGTCGCTGATCCCCGAGGCGGTGCGCGGCACCTACCTCGGCGTGGCCTCCGACGCGGGCATCGCGCACCTGCGGTCGCTCGGGATCACGACGGTGGAGCTCATGCCGGTGCACGAGCACCTCGACGAGCCGGCGGTCGTCGCGCGCGGGCTCACGAACTACTGGGGCTACAGCACGCTCGCCTTCTTCGCGCCGGACCGCCGGTTCGCGACCCACGGCGGGGACGCCATCCGCGAGTTCAAGGAGATGGTGAAGCGGCTGCACGCCGCCGGCATCGAGGTGATCCTCGACGTGGTCTACAACCACTCCTGCGAGGGGGACGAGCACGGGCCCACCGCCAGCTTCCGGGGCATCGACAACCGGGTCTACTACCGCCTCGCCGAGGGCGATCTCGCGGACTACGTCGACTACACGGGATGCGGGAACACGCTCGACGCCACCCACCCCCAGGTGCTCAAGCTGGTGACCGACAGCCTGCGCTACTGGGTCGAGGAGATGCACGTCGACGGCTTCCGGTTCGATCTCGCGCCGGCGCTCGCGCGCGGCACCGACGGCGACGTCGACCGCCTCGGCGCGTTCTTCTCCGTCCTGCACCAGGACCCGGTGCTCTCGTGCACGAAGCTCGTCGCCGAGCCGTGGGATGTCGGGGCCGGCGGCTACCAGGTCGGCAACTTTCCGATCCTCTGGACCGAGTGGAACGGCCGCTTCCGCGACACCGTCCGCGCCTTCTGGCGCGGCGAGCGGGGCGTCATCGCCGATCTCGGCTACCGCCTGACCGGGTCGAGCGATCTCTTCGCCGACGACGGGCGGCACCCCCACGCGAGCATCAACCTCGTGACCGCGCACGACGGCTTCACGCTGCGCGATCTCGTCAGCTACGAGAAGAAGCACAACGAGGCGAACGGGGAGGAGAACCGCGACGGCCTGGACGACAACCTCAGCCAGAACTGCGGCGTCGAGGGCGAGACGACCGACGAGCGGATCCGGGCCCGGCGCCTCACGCTCGCGCGGAGCATCATGGCGACGCTCTTCCTCTCCCTCGGCGTCCCGATGCTCGAGATGGGCGACGAGATGTGGCGCACCCAGCACGGCGACAACAACCCGTACTGCCTGGACAGCGCGCTCGCCTGGGTCGACTGGAACTTCGACGACGGCGAGCGCGAGAAGCACGAGATGGTGGAGTTCGTGCGGGCGCTCGCCGCCTTGCGCTCGCGGAGCCGGGTCTTCCGCCGGAACGACTACCTGCGCGGACAGCCGGCCGCCCCCGGCCAGCCGAAGGACATCACGTGGCTGCGCTTCGACGGCCGGGAGATGGGGGCGAAGGACTGGTCGGAGCCCGAGCACGCCGCCATCGCGTTCCGCCTCGAGGGCGGCGCGAGCGACGGACCTCCGTCGCGGCTGTCCGGGTGGGAGTCGTACCTCGTGGTGATGAACGGCGAGCGCTCGCCGCTCGCGTTCACCTTGCCGCCGCCGGAGCTGGGCGAGACCTGGCGGATCGCGCTCGAAACCCGGGAGCGACCGAGGACGGGGGAGAGCCTCGCGGCCTCCACGACCGTGACGCTCGAAGCGGGGACGGTGCTCGTACTGGCTCAGGCGTGACTCTCGCGTGAGAGTCAGCGCTCGGCGAGCGCCTGCCCGAGATCCTCGATGAGATCCTCGGGCGCCTCGAGGCCGAGCGACAGCCGCACGAGGCCGTCGACGATCCCGAGCTTCGCGCGGTGCTCGGCCGAGAGGCCGGCGTGGGACGTCGTCGCGGGGCGCGTGATGAGCGTCTCCACCCCACCGAGGCTCGGCGCGTTGGCGGGAATCGTGACGCGCGCGATGAGCTTCTCGGCGGCCGTCACCCCGCCCTTCAGCTCGAAGCTGAGGAGCCCTCCGAAGCCGTGAAGCAGCTCCCGTGCCCGGGCCGAGCGCGCGTGGCTCTCGAGCCCGGCATAGTGCACGCGCGACACCGCGGGGTGCGCCTC